>CAZAUB010000140.1:0-6620 GCA_964488195.1 uncultured Methylobacter sp.
AGGTCAAGACCCGTGATTTTCCGTCCCTGCCTTACGGCAGGTTTGGTTTTGCTTTCTTTTTTGTAATATAAGCATAAATTAGATCAAAAATCAATTGCTACAAGTGCTTAAAGAGGTCAACCTAACGTTTCCGCGATGTCTAAGCAAAGTGGTTGCTTTTAATCAACGCGAAACGTTTCGGACGAGGCAACATGCCCCGTCCGGCTTGTAGAAGCGAATCTGAATTAAAAAATGTGATTTGCCTCAAGCCCCTCTGAAAGTGTGTTGATTTTTCTTGATAATTAGTACATTACGCCAACTCAATAAAGGAGATAGGAGTGCTGTGTGGAAAAATAAATATTCCCGATCGGTAACGTTTTACTATAAATCCACTTGCTTGTGCCATATAATTCCCGATCGGGAATATTTATAGGTGTGACAAACAATGAGCAAAGAAAATTTACCGCTCGGTAATATTGTGTCAGCTAAAGATGTAGGTCATATTGCTGCTCGATATAGAAAAATGCAAGCACTCACTCAAGCCGATCTTGCTGGACTAGGACAGGTAGGAGCCCGTTTTATCAGTGATTTGGAGAATGGTAAAGGAACGGTGCAATTTGATAAGGTCATGCATATCCTGGATTTATTGGGTCTTGATGTCGTGATTGTGGAGCGTGATCGATGAGACGACTGAATGTTTTTGCTGACGATGTTTTGGTTGGACATTTGAGTGAAGGGGATAGGTTCGGCATGTTCTTCACTTACGCGCGCGACTGGCTGGCGAATGAATTGGCAACGCCATTATCACCAGACATTCCGCTTTCTGATCAGGAGTTTCGCGGCGAACCAGTCATGTCTTTTTTTGAGAATTTATTACCAGAGGGCGACGTTCTTGAATTTATTAGCAAAGCGGCGCAACTATCATCCAGCAATGTATTTGGACTGCTTGAGCGTTTCGGTGGTGATACGGCTGGAGCATTTTCGCTTCTTCCGGAAGGGATGCGTCCATCCGATGAACCTCATTATTTGCCTGTGACGCCACAAGCAATACTGCAATGGTTTGACAAATCAAGAGGTATTCCGCTCGACATTACCGGAGAGCAAGCTCGAATGTCTTTGTCTGGGGCTCAGGACAAGATGACTGTGTTTATAGATTCAAAGGGTGCCATGTCAATTCCTCTTGGAGCTGCTCCGTCTAGTCATATTATTAAGCCATCAGTAAATCATCGCTTAGACGTGTCCAATACTGCGATTAATGAAGCGATGGTCATGATGCTTGCGAAAGAGGTAAGGCTCAATGTCGCCGAGGTGCGTTATGCGCCTGAATTGGATGCGGTCGTTGTTACTCGCTACGATCGGAAGATTGATGTGAATAATCGGTTACGCCGATTGCATCAGATTGATATTTGCCAAGTGTTAGGTATTCCGTCCGGCAAAAAGTATGAGTCTGAGGGCGGCCCCTCTTTACAGGTCTGCTTTAAAGCGGTATTGGAGCGTAGCGCACAGCCAGCCGCAGATAAAAAGCGACTGATTGAGTGGGTGGTATTCAATGTTCTAGTCGGCAACATGGATGGTCACGCAAAAAACTTGTCACTAATGACCGTCGGAAAGAGAACCAGGCTCGCTCCATTTTACGATATGGTTTGCACGGCAGTGTATCCGAACCTGAGCCAGAAGTTTGCCTTCAAGATCGGTGGAGAAAATCGACCTCGCTGGTTGATGCCTCGGCATTGGGGGCGCTTCGCAGTCGAAACCGACACAAAACCACAGTTTGTCAGAAAGGTTATGACAGACATAATGAAGCGAATCGAGTCAGCTTTGCCTATCGTCGTGGAAAGACTTCGATTGTGTGTCTCTAAACCTGATGAGTTGCTTATGATTGATGATATTGAGAAGTTAATAGTTCGGTCTTTATTGCAAATGAAAACCAGGCTGAAAAATACAGTATCTGAGCCCAACATCGAAAATGAACCAGATACTGACGAGTCGAATTTTGGGATGAGCTAATTTTTAATACCAACCAACAGATTGCTGTCATCGCCACCCAAAGTGGAGGCCAATGCGTCAGCGTCCGATGCGGAATCACAGATCGACGGGTTTGGGTGCGCTTGTTAAAACTAGGGATCTCAAGACAATCTGGCCCTCTCGCACCCAATAGCATTCCAAGCGCAACAAGAGTAACGAACGCGGAATAATCAACGCTCGCCAGATTACCTGACATCATTACTCTGGACAGAGATGAAAAAACTTGGTTCCACGGAACATCACTGATCCGTATGTACGTTGCAGCCATGGCAAAGGCGGTAACGGTATGCCCTATGGGTGACATAATGAATTCTCGAATTATTGGTTTTTGGGCTGTTTCTTAACAGGGTGTTCTTCTTGCGATCTCGCGCTTGGCCGCGACAAGTCTTCGGATAACGAATCTCCCATCGCTTGCAACCCTTTCACCAGCGAGCCAATCATTTTTTCCTCGGCTGGTTTAGTTTCGGCATCATCCATCAGAATCGCACGAAAACCGTGCTTCATAAACGCATCAAGCTTGGCGTTGATAACCTTCGGCATTTGTAATGCAAAAGCATCGAAATGATCAGCTGCCTGTTCAATTTGAGTCTGTGCATCATTCTTTTCAGAATTTGGCGAAGACTGTCTGAAGCCAGCATCCTGTTTTTGCCGTGTTTTATCAACAGTAATCATGGGTTCAGCGCTTGCAGTCCCTACTGCCAACAGGAGGGATCCAAGTAGAATGGGTTGAATTCGACACATGGCAATCAATAAGCGACGTTAATGGATACCGGCGTGGACAGTTCTTTGGCGTCGTCCATACCCGTTATAGTCACCGAAGCCGACTGTGGCGTAGTCGTTTTGCTAAAACTGATCCGGTAGGATGTGGAACCGATGGGTTGGCCGTTAACCTCCCAGGCATAACCAATCACCTTGCCGTCAGGATCGGTACATTTGGCTTCGACATAGACCACATAGGACGATGGTTTCGCTATCAGTTCGCACACCGGCGGCCGGTTTTGAACCAGATTCAACGGCGAATTAATGGTTGTCGTTTCGCCCATTTTGCTGTTCAGTGTGTAACTGACAATGTGGTTGCCGGCGTCAGTGATGTTGGACACCATATAGCTGCGGTTGGTGAATTCATCCACCGGTATGCCATCGACTTTCCAAAGCTGGCCCACCACGGAATCGAGCGGGTGGCCGCCGTAAATGGTGGGCCTGACCGTGACTGTCATGGGCGCCCGGTCGTAATAGTTGGATTTGCCCACCTTCAGCGTGACGGTATACGGCACCGCCTGCTCGGCGACGATGTGCTGGGTTAGCACGGTTTCATGTCCACGGGCATCGCGGATGGTCACTGTGACATCGTACTCGCCGGCATAGACCACTTGGCCGGCAGCCCGGTTTGGGAAAGCGTCGTTCTGGCGTCCGTTGACATTGGCAGGAAATGACCATTCGTAACTCAAGCCCTCAAAGCGTCGGTTCATTTCAGGGCGGTCATGATTGACCATCAGGATAATATCGGACGGCGCCTGAACAGTCAGCTGTTTCATGCTCAGGGTGAAGTTAGGCCAGACGTATTGCCAGGGAGCGTATGAAACCGTGGTTTCTTTGGTGGTAGTTTCTTTGAAACCATCCACCCAGGCTCGGAAGATCAGAGGTTTGGTGTCAACCATATCCTGTGGTGTCGGCGTCCAGTCGAGAGTGTCGCCGGATACGAGTGAACCATCCGGCTTCTGCCATTCGGATTTGGTGGTATGCACGCTGACCATGCCACCCCAGGATGGCCGGACAGAACCCTCGTAGTGATAGGTTTTGCCGGTTTCGACATCCCGCTGGCCTTTGGCGCTGACGCTGGGTCGAGTCGGCGTTTTGACGATCAGATAATGCCGCGCGACCGACCAGGCACTGGGGTCGTCGGCGCGGGTATCGGCTGGGCGGGTTCTCAGGGTCACGTACACCTTGCCTTCCTGCTCTGCAGTGATCGTCGCCGTTGCGCCGATCGTGGTTGTGATGCCACTGGGCGCTTCGATGGTCCATTCGTTGACTGTGTTGGTGGTCAGTACGCCTTCACGGTACAGCTCGGCCGCCAGGGTGGCCGCATAACCGGGTGCCATGTGACGCGGGCCGGTGATGGATGCCTCCAGAGTCGAGTAGGCCCACACTTCGACCGGCGTGGCGTAACTCTCGACCAGGGTGTTCTTGTTGATCATCTTCGCCCGCACCAGGCGCCTACCGGGATCCTGCATGGCAACGTTATGACGAATAGTATTGGACTTCTCGATGGCTGTCCAGGTCACGCCGGCGTCCGTACTTTCCTCCCAGGACACTTCCTTGAGGGCAACGCGATTATCCGGCGTCATATTGAGGTTCAGCGTGAAGGTTTTAGGTGCGGGACCGTCAATGGATTTGCTGGTGATTGTACCTTCGATCGGTGAACCTTTGACAACATCAATATATCGTGCCCACGAGGTGAGCGTAGTGTCCAGTCCATCGACGTTCGAGACCAGCTCCGATACGGCGGTCAGCTTCATAAACAGATTGCCGGCCGGATTGATTTGGAATTCGGCTTCGCCGTTCACCATATCCTTCATTTCAGTGATAGGGGTTTTTACCGACTGGGAATTGGTTTGAGCGAGGATTTGAGTGCGCCATTGCCCCATGGTGTCTGGCGTATAGATAATACCGGATTTGCTATATTTGCCGACTTTGACCTTGATCGTGGCAATTTGGGTGTCAGGTATTTTTTGTGGAGCCTCAACAACCAGTTTCATGTTGCTCTCTGTGCCGCCTACTGCGGTAATTACCTGCTCGCTAAATATTGATGGAAAGTCTTGCCAAGCGACACGCAGAGTGACAGGACGTTCTTCGAGGAGAGCAAGGTTAGGCGTATTGATCCAGTAAGAGCTTTCGTTCAAGACATCGCCACGTTCAAACGACTGTTGACTGTCGGTAACAGTGATTTTCATCTTGGCGTTTGTTTGAACGCCAGCGAGAATGGTGGCACGGGTAATAGCCTGTCCTAGCGGAACATAGTATTTACCTTCGGTGATTTTGTAGCCACCTTTCAGTTTAATGGTTGGAGGCGGGAGGTCTTTGACGGTAATGGTTAAATCGCCCGATTGGATGGGTAATGTCATGCCGTCGGCGAATAGGCGACTTACAACATAAGAGAGGGTTCGTGGACCAATGCTTGTTAGTGGGCCAACAAATTTATACTGATTGAATAAAAAACTTTTGGTCAAGTCTGAATCGCCAGAAAAATTTGCGATACAAACTCGGTTTCCATTTGCCGCAGCAGCCTTGGCTGTATCGGGATTATCGTATAAGGTACACGTTAATCCTGAGTCATGGGCAAAAATAAGGCTTAACTTTTCGATGCCGATATAGATATCCGTTTTACCGGTAAACTTGAAAGTTGGCTGGGCTACCGGTATTACAGTAATATTTTTTATTAATGGTTCTGAGTCATAACGAGTACCCTTCACCCAGCGAGAAATAAGGGCCTGCACCAGATAATCGCCAGGTATACCGGGATGTCCATAGAGGGTTGGTAAACCGTTATTATCAGATCCAGGATTCATGTCAGATAGGGTAGTTGTTAAGCTGACATAACATTTCCTCGGATCCGCCTCAGCCTCTGACTGTACAGATGTTAACGGGCATGAATTATCAGCAGAGGGTTGAATGGATGCGTCTACGCGAGTTTCGGACTGATAAATTGTGGTGGGCGACACTATCAAGACCGGCATTGGAGGATTCTTTACAGCAAACAACCTGGTTTTAATGCCAGTTCCACTGGAGCCCATAATGTTAAGCTGAGCTGTGTAGCTGCCGGCAGGCAAACCTGATCCTGTCAAGGTAAGCGGGACGCCCACCCCTGAATCCAGTGATGATAACGTTTTGGTTTCAATGGTTGCTGTTCCGTTTTTGATAATCAAGGTGCCTGACATCGGGGCATTACAGGCATAGGCTCTGTAGGTTGCATTGTAATTGAGCTCTTCGTAAGAGAGTAAAGCAGGAATATCTAACGAAGAAATTACGGGTGGAGTACATGCCACCGCAACTGTTTTACTGACTTCTCCGATTTTTACTAATTTACTGCCGTCGAATTTATACACTTCAGCGGTGATCGAAAAATTTCCAGCGGCTTCGATGGTTCCCGACATGCTGGGCAGCGTGCCGCTGTTATCGACGGTCATGCCTGGAGGCGGGTTAACCATCACAACATAGCATTTATCCGGGTCAGCTTGCGCAGCGGTGGCATCATTTGTAAAGGGGCAATTGACGACAGTCGGATTACTAAGTTTAGCTGTGACCGTTTCTTCGCCTACCGTGATATTAAGACTTGGCGAGATACTGAGGACTGGCAGGTTGACATTGGTTACGGTCAAGGTTGCCGTTTTACTATCAGCGCCCGAATTGCTGGAAGCCGTCATGCGTACCGTGTAGGTGCCTGTGTTGACAAGGCCCCCATTGGTGAAGGTGTAAACAAGGTTTTCGCCATTAGACGTTGAAATCGGGGATCCGGACGATACGATGTTGTTGTCGCTGTCAAACACGTCTACATTGATATTCCCATTGGCGGAACAGGCGGGCAGAGAGTACGTGCCATGGGTCTCAAAAGCAGTTGC
>CAZAUB010000141.1:0-4730 GCA_964488195.1 uncultured Methylobacter sp.
TGGTGCATTTTGTACAGGGACAGATAAACCACCCTGGCGATAAAGCCCCCGATACTGACCGATCCCATCAGATTGCCCATCAGATTGCCGACCGTGGTGTATTTGCCGAGTGCAACCAGCGATCCGTAATCGAGATAAACATATTTCACCAGACTGCCGCCCTGCAACCGGTTGACTATCGACTTGCTCAACGTCGATGCCTGCTGATGCGCCGCCTGCGCTCGCGGCGGCACATTGCCGTCATGCCCCGGCCAGGGACAAGCCGCGCAATCGCCTATCGCAAAAATATTATCATCACTGGTTTTTAAGGTTTCATCGACCACCAACTGATTGATCTTGTTAACTTCCAGGCCATCCAGGTCTTTCATCCAATCCGGCGCTTTAATACCCGCCGACCAGACTTTAATATCCGCAGGTATTATTTCGCCATCGTGGGTATGAACGCCCTCCTTGGTTACCTCAATCACCCGGCGACCCAGTTTAAGGTCAATGCCCAGCTTGACCAGCTGTTGTTGCGTCGCTTGGGCTAATTTACCGGGCAATGCCGGCAATAATTGCGTCGCCGCCTCAATAATGGTCAACTGCACATCGCTGGATTCATCCAGACCGTAAACCGCCAGCAGATTAGTCACCTCGTGCAATTGCGCCGACAACTCGACGCCGGTAGCGCCCGCGCCAATTATAACGATAGACAAGGTCTTATCAACTTTACCGGCATGGCTTTTGATATACGATTCAACCAGTTGCTTTTGAAACTTAAACGCCTGTGCGGTGGTGTCCAGGAACAGACAGTGTTCCGCCACGCCCTTAATATTAAAAGTGTTGCTGATGCTGCCAACCGACAGCACCAGCGTATCATAACTAAAAATGCGCCTCGGGATTAACTCTTCGCCGCTGTCGCTCAGCGTGGGACTGACATAAATTTCCTTTTTCTGCCGGTTCAAACCTTCCATCCTACCCAGCCTGTAGCGAAAATGGTTGCGATAGGCTTGAGCCAGATATTCAATCTGCTCGGATTCATCCAGCGTACCGGCTGCAACCTCATGCAACAACGGCTTCCAGATATGCGTCGGTGTAGCGTCCAGTAACATGACCTCGGCCAAGCCTTTTTTGCCTAATTTTTTACCCAAACTAGTAGCAAGCTCAAGACCCGCCGCCCCGCCGCCAACAATTACTATCTTGTGTTTTTCATTATTTTTATCAACCATCGCCATCGCTCTCCCCAAACATTATTTTGCTGCACCGTAGCATTATATCGAATCAACTCCGTTATGACCGATTTTACTAAGCATGGATTTGCAATGGACAGCGTTTCGACTCGGCCATAGCCTGCAAAATGGCGCTGATATACAGTTTGCTCCGCGTCGCTACGGTGTAATTGAAAGAGCCATTCGAATGGGATTGAACACCTATGCCTTCCGGGAGAGGGCTTTCTAAAAAGCGCAGGCGATCATCCCGTATTCCGCTACGCTACATACGGGCTACGCGATTTTCAAACTTATTGATGGTGTGGCAGGTTGCTATATCGTGTTTGCACATCAAAATCCGGTAAAACAGGGGTTGACCCAATGCGTTGCCGACTGGTCGTGCTAGACCGAAGTTCAAAGCTTGCTTTGCAACTTCAAAAATAACGTTGAGCATAGCGATGCTTCTGTCGTGCGTTTATTCGCTTTCATTTTCAAACACTTCGCGCAAATCAATCTGACAATCAGGAAATAACTGCGGGACGGCAGTGTCTTCGCCGGAGTACATATTAAGCAGTTGGTATTTTTCAGTCTCTTCATTCAATACAAACTGATGCACGGCTTTTTCATACGGGTAAACCAGCCAGTATTCCTTTACGCCACTCTCTTGATAAAGTTCATATTTAATCTGCATGTCTTTTTTGGAATTTCCCGCCGATAAGATTTCTATAATCCAGTCAGGAGAACCCAAACAGCCTTTAATATCAATTTTGATTTTATCGCAAATGATACAAAGATCAGGCTGAACGACGGAATAAATATCCTGATTGGCGACTATGGATTTTTTTCGGTCATATAGGCGCACATCGAATGGCGCGGCATAAGCTCGACACGGTTTATTTTTAAAAAAATTAAACAAGGAGCCACTCAATCGCCAGGAAATACTTTGATGCTCTGAACTGGGCGCAGGACTCATAGCCATAATTTTGCCCTTAATCAGTTCGATGGCACCATCAAATTGCCAAGTCAGATAATCGGCGTAGGTGTATGTGCCGTTTAAGTCCAGTTGCGCTAAATCGGTCGTTTTGGTCATACAGCACCTTGCGGATTGCTTTTAGTTGATGGGATTCATGTTTATGAAAGGCTAAAACTTAAAAATTCAACAGGCTTAGTGTACCACTGTGCTGTTTTTTATGCAGATTGCAAAGAAGGTGATGCAGCCGGGTAGGGCGTGCCGTGCGCGCCTTCCGCAGCGTGGAATTAAATCGACGTTAACCTAACTCTTCCTTCTGGCGCGCGCGGCACGCCCTACGCTAAGTCTCGCCATCCATGGACTCTGGATACTGGCATCCATGCCAGTATGACAGTGCTGGCTGAGGTTCCTTACTAATCAGGTAACCACTATCCCCCTGTGTAACTTTATTGCAATTTTTGACTGCCAACCCGATCAGTTAACAATATTGTGTTTGCGGTTTCTCATGCAGTTGGAATAGGCTCTTTTGTATTGAGCTTCTGCATCAAATCCCTGTTTCGCACCGCCGCCGATACCGCCAGCTGCCGCGCCTATCGCCGCACCTGTTCCGGGGCTCCCTGCTATCGCACCTAAAGCTGCACCGCCGGCCGCGCCGATTAAGCCGCCTACGCCTGCACCAATGGCGGTTTCTTTTGCCGTACCGCCAGAGGCATGACTTGCAAGATCTTTGCACTCGGCCATATCTTGACTGATCCGATAGGCGTTAGGATCATTGTAGGTATCGACGGTTGGCGTCCATCCGCCTTGGCTGTAGCAACCTGATATTAATGCGCTGCCGATAAAAACGATGCCGATTGTTAGTTTTTTCATATTGATCACCTCTGGTAAAGTTGTTTCCTTGCAGAATACTTCATTTTTATGAATAAAGTGTGAACACCATAACACTGATCTTGAAAAAAATCAGTTGGTGTATTACAGATATCTTTATGATAGAGAATTCAAGCCCTTCAATCAATAAATAGTATCACTGAACGGATGAATCTACTGATAACCGGCATCAGCAAAACGAATACTTTCACCGGTTCAATCATTAAGGGACAATACGCTATATTGACCACCCCAAAAAAATTAACCATGTCGATTAGCACCTTAAAATCCCAAGCCAATTCTACGATAAGCATTCCCAGAGGCCATCGGGAAATCCCGTTCAACTACACGTCCGCCGATGATTGGCAGGTCGTGTCTTTCCTGCTGGGTTCTGAGATTGCGCTGATTCTGGAGGAGTTGCGCGACCGCCGCGTAACCGGGCGCTCCGCCCGATTGTTGATGCGTTTTTTCGGGGAGATTATGGTTTATCGCCGTAACCCTTATCTGTTCCAGGAGTTGGTGACTTCGGCCAGCAGACGCAAACGCATGTTTGAAAATGCCGAAAAGCACTTAAGTATCATCGAGCAGAATATCGGAGACGAAGCCAAAGTACATAAGGTGCTGGTCGCTTCCCGCCAACTGCTGGACGATTTTCGCCGTGATGTCGAAAAAGTGCCGGGCTTGCGCCGCCGCATGAAAAAAGAGCTGGGCGCTGTTGCGGGCGTTAATAACGTATTGTTCGACCCGTTCACGCTGGTAGCCCATGCCACCGATGCGACCGACTGGCGTTTGTATCTGCCGGTGGCGGTGGTGATGCCGGACAAGGAGGAACAACTGTCGCCGCTGCTCGCAGCCATTGCCAAGATGGGACTGAAAGCCGTGCCGCGCGGCGGCGGGACGGGGCTGACCGGCGGCGCGATTCCATTGCGCTCCGACTGCGTGGTGATTAACACCGAAAAACTTGACCGTATTCGCGGCATGCGCGACATGGAATTTAAGCTTTGGGATGGGCAGACCGCTGTGACCCAAGTACTTGAGCTTGAGGTCGGCGTTATTACCGACAAAGCCCACCAGTTTGCCAGTAACCGGGGCTTGGTATTTGCAACCGACCCCACCAGCGCCTGGGCTTCCACGATAGGCGGCAACATATCCGAAAACGCAGGCGGCAAGTGCGCGGTGCGCTGGGGCACTTGCATCGACAACCTGATTTCCTGGCGGATGGCGATGCCCGGCGGCCAGCGTTGGGAGGTGCGTAGGATCGACCATCAGCTGCGTAAAATATTGCCGGAAGATAACGTGACTTTCGAGGTATTCGATCAGAGCGGCGAGTCGATCAAGATAATTGTCTTGAAGGGCAGCGAAATCAGGAAAAAAGGCCTGTGGAAAGACATCACCAACAAGGCATTGGGCGGCGTTCCGGGCTTACAAAAGGAAGGCACCGACGGCATTATCACCTCGGCTGAATTCATCCTTTATCCGAAATTTGAAGCCACGCGCACGATTTGCCTGGAGTTTTTCGGGCAGGATATGGAAGAAGCCAGTCGCGTGATTGTCGAGCTGTCCAAGGCGTTTCCGTTTCCCGATCAAGGCGAAGAGACCCTGGTGGCTTTGGAACATTTTGATGACGAGTATGTGCGCGCCATCGCCTATCAGGTCAAATCGAGCCGGTTCAAAACGCCCAAAGCCGTGCTGCTTATCGATGTTGC
>CAZAUB010000141.1:4830-6610 GCA_964488195.1 uncultured Methylobacter sp.
AATGACCGGGACATGCTGGAACGGTCGGGCGAAGTCATCGACCAGGTCATGTTTAAAGTGGTGGAATTGGGCGGCGTGGTTTCCGGCGAACACGGTATCGGCGTGACCAAACTCAAGTACCTGGAAAAAGAACGCATCGCGGAACTGAGCGCCTATCGTAGCGAGGTCGATCCGGCCGGGCTGATGAATCCCGGCAAGCTCGAAGACTTTGATGCGCTTGAACATATCTTCACGCCATCGTTCAACCTGTTGGGGCTGGAAGCGCGCATACTCCGTCACGGTCAGCTGGAAGAGTTGGCGAACAAAATTGCCTATTGCGTGCGTTGCGGAAAATGCAAACCCGATTGCGGCGTTTTTCATCCTGCGGGCAGCCTGTTTTATCATCCGCGTAACAAAAATTTGGCTATCGGCGCGATTATCGAAGCCTTGCTGTTCGACGCACAGCGCGAATATTCGACTAAATTCGAATTGCTGCAATGGCTGGAAGAAGTCGCCGATCATTGCACGACCTGTCACAAGTGCGCCAAACCCTGTCCGGTCGATATAGATTCCGCCGACGTATCGGTGCTGGAACGCCGGATTCTGGCCGACTGGGGTTATAAACGCACGGCGGCGGCGACCAAAATGACGCTACGCTATTTGAACAGCGGCTCGCCGACGTTCAACAAAGTATTCCGCTTCGGGGTTCTCAGGGCTGGTGTTGCAGGCCAGCAGCTAGGCACTATCTTAGCTTCGCCGCTACAACCGAAAAAGGGCCATTCCAAGCATTATCCTTTGCAATTGCTGCACTCGCCGATGCCGTCGGTGCCTGCACATACGCTTCGGGATTTGTTGCCCGACTGCAAGGACGATCAGGTTTTGGTGTTTGAGCCTGACGAGGAAGCCGAACGCACCGTCTTCTATTTTCCCGGCTGCGGTTCCGAGCGCATGGTGTCCACCATCTCAATGGCGACCATCCATGTATTGATGGGCTTAAAAACCCGAGTGATTTTACCGCCGCCTTTTTTGTGCTACGGATTTCCCACTCACGCCAACGGCTTGTCCGAATTGCACTCGCAAAACAGTCTGCGCGTGACTATCCTGCTCAATCAAATCCGGGACATGTTTACCCATCTGGAATTCGACGGCTGTATTGTGACCTGCGGAACCTGTCGCGAGGGTCTGAACGAGATGGAAGCGGCCAAATTATTCGGCGGCAGACTGGTCGATATAACCCGATATGCGCTGGAGCGGGACTTGCATTTGCAAGACACAGGCAACGAGGCCTATCTGTATCACGCACCCTGCCATGATTCGCTGGAAGGCAAGGCGCTGGACGTGCTCGATAAACTCGGCGGATTCGGCAGCGTCAAGACCGTGCCCAATTGCTGTTCCGAGGCGGGAACGCTGTCCTTGTCCCGTCCCGACATCTCCGCCGCGATGCTGCATCGCAAACGCGATTCGTTGGCGGAAGCTATGCCGGAGCAGGGCCGAGCCACCATCTTGACCAACTGCCCTTCCTGCATGCAGGGCTTGGGCCGAAACAAGGGCATGGGTGTTGATCCGCAGCATCTAGCCGTTGCGTTAGCCGAGAAATTGTCCGGGAAATCCTGGTTGAAGCAGTTTAAGGTGCAGGCGGGTAAGGCTAGGGCGTTTAATTTTTGATGGGGGTTAAAGTGAGAATGGTTAGTAGGTACGTAACCGTGGAAATATTATCCAAGTCAGGCAAAAAAACGAATTCTTTCACAGCCTCTGGAGCTTGGGAACCAGCGATGACCGCGCTCTGGTTGAGCGTATGGTT
>CAZAUB010000142.1:0-6584 GCA_964488195.1 uncultured Methylobacter sp.
CTACGTCTTTTTGATTTTTTCAATTTATCCACTTTGCTGCTGGCTTCTTCAAACGACTTGGCGGTGTCGTCGAAGGATTGAGCGACACTGCTGAATGAATGAGAGGATTGTTCAATCTCTTTAGTCTTTGCATCCAGGCGCAAAGCAAAACCCGGCTTGCTGCTTGCACTAGCCTTACCAGACGAACCTTGTCCCAACGCCGCGCCTTTATCGCCGTCAAGTGACTCATTGTCAAGATCATCGACATCCAAAGACGCCTCCGATTTTCCATCTGTAGCCAGATTATTGCGCCATTGCAAAAAAGATTCACGTGTAAATACATAGGGATCTAACGCGGCTTCATCGATGAACTTCAATGCACCTTCCGCACTGGCCCGCGCATTCAACATAGACAACAGCTGAACAGGCATGCCTATATAAGTGGCGGGATTTGCCGCCGTATCAAATGCCGCTCCCGGGATACCACGCGCAGTTGAGGGCCCCAGAATAGGCAGCACCAGATAAGAACCTTGAGGCACACCCCATACCGCTAGAGTCTGATCAAAATCTTCCTCATTTTGTTCCAACCCTACATGTTTGGCTACATCAAACAGACCACCCACACCTACTGTTGAATTAATGGCAAACCGTCCGGTATCTTCAGCGCTTTGTGAAAATTTGGCCTGTAAAACATCATTAATAACCACGTTTACATTTTTTAGGTTATTAAAGAAGTTGAAGACACCCGTTTGCATGAACTGCGGGGTTATCCATTTATAAGCATTTGAAATAGGTTCGGCTACATAATTATCAACTCTATCGTTAAAACCGAACATTTTTCTATTAAAGTTCTCATAAGGATCTGTCTTACTCGCTACAGTTTGTTGCTCAACATCACCTGTAGTTGCACAGCCGCCCAGGGTAATGAGAACTCCAATCAGCATACCTGAGAATATATGTTTCATTTTAACGCTACGATTGCCATTGTGTGGTCTGTTCATTGGCATAAAACCTACTGTTTTGAATAATTATCAATTTTTTCGTTAATCTTGGTTATTAAAGCATCAAAGCCTTCACGCTGTAAAATAGTAGTGTATTCCGACCTTTTCAAGGCCAAATCACTCACGCCATTAGCGATAATATTAATGATGCGCCAGCTATTGCCCTTTTCCTTTAGCATGTAATCAAATTTAACGGGTTTGTCACCAGGAATAACAAAATGAGAATGCACAACAACACCGCCTCTTGTCGTTTCTTCTTCTGAATCAAATACAAATGATTCACCCGAATAATCTTTAAAATTGTGCGCATAAGAAGCAATACTCAGTCGGCTGAACACATCGACCAGCTTTTGTTGCTGCTCCTCGGATAACTTCTCCCCTTCCTTACCGACAACAATGCGGGCGATTTTTGTCAGATCGTGACTGTTGGAGACAGGATCTATTAGTTTGTCATATCGTCCCGCATAGCCCAATTTCTTGCCGTCCTTCATCACCGCAATAAGGTCAGCCTGAAATTTCTCTACGACCTGTCTTGCAGTTGCCCCGCCCTCATCCAGAGCAAAAGCGTTCACTGTCCCAAACAAAAAGAACATGAAAACAATAGCTAAATTCACGTTTTTTAAAAACATAATTAAAAAAACCTCGTAAAAACCAATTTAAATCAGGCGCAAGGCGAAAGGCGAAAGGCAAAGGGCAAAAAAACCGCCCCTTTGGTATTTATCCCTTAGCCCTTAGCCCTTCGCCTAAATAAATTTTAATCGACAATCTCTACTCTCACAGGAATTCCTGCAATGGTTGATGGCAGCTCTTCTGTTGCATACTCGGGAGTAGCCTCAGGCACCATTGTACCCTCGGTTTTCGGGCCTCTAATTGACGTCCACAATGCCTTCAACGGATGACTTAACATATCTTCAACAGCCGTCGCTTCATAACCGCAATGCGCCATGCAGCTTGCACATTTAGGATTATTAACAGTGCCGTATTTATCCCAGGGCGTGGTATCCAAAAGTTCCTGAAAACTGGAGACATAGCCCTCATCAGCCAGCAAGTAACAAGGTTTTTGCCAGCCGAACACGTTACGGGTCGGGTTACCCCATGGCGTACAGTCGTAATTTTGATTACCCGCCAAAAAATCAAGATATAGCGACGAATGATTTAATTTCCAGTTACGGTTTTTACCAATTTTAAAAATACCTCGGAATAAATCCTTAACATCACTGCCTTTAATAAACACGTCCTGCTGGGGCGCACGCTCATAACTGAAGCCAGGCGCAATAGTCACGCCTTCAACACCAAGTTCCATCGCATAATCCAGAAAATCAGCAACTTCCTGGGCGTTTTCACCTTGAAACAGGGTGCAATTTACGGTGACCCTAAAGCCCTTTTCCAGCGCCAATTTAATAGCTTCAACAGCCCGCTCAAAAACACCGTCCTGACATACGGAGGTATCATGCCTTTCATGCATGCCATCCAAATGGATTGAAAATGTCAGGTAAGGAGAGGGTTTATAATCGTCAATTCTCTTTTTCAATAAGAGTGCATTGGTACACAGATATACAAATTTCTTCCGCGCAATGATACCTGCAACGATTTGCGGCATTTCTTTATGGATAAGCGGTTCTCCCCCTGGAATCGATACCATCGGTGCATCACATTCATCGACTGCCTGCATGCATTCTTCAAATGAAAGACGCTGGTCGAGAATATCATCAGAATAATCAATCTTACCACAGCCTGCACAGGCCAAATTGCAACGAAACAAAGGCTCCAGCATCAGCACCAAAGGATATTTCTTAACCCCTTTCAACTTTTGCTTAATTAAATAACTACCTACAGTCAACTGCTGACGTAAAGGAACTCCCACGAGCAAACCCTCCAAAAAACTTCGATAAACTTAATGACGCCCACATAAAAATGACCGCCCTGAAACCACATACACTACAGAACGACAACCCTATATCAATAAAACCATGTACCAATAAAACAACAATCAGACAATATTGACTAAAATACAACCGCATACTGCTTTTTAACGACAGGAATTAAGGAATTTAAACAAGCCTGTTATATAATACAATCGCTTATCTATTGTTGACTAGAATACTATCTTTTAACTGACGACTCCAGTTTTATAGTGTTTATGTGTAAATAGCCCGTACTGAGCGTAACTTCATGCCACGGAAACAAATACCTCATAAACATCACTAACTAACTATTTTTATTAGCAATAAACTGTTTTTTAAAATTGCCGAGTGTGCGTATTTGCAACAAAACAACATTGCTTTGCAAAATACCAACAAACAGTCTATTATTGCCACCTACTAACTTGAATTAACCATGCAGGTCGGCATCAAAAATACCATGAGTGAAACTCAAATATCCCTGGATAACCCAAAATCACTCAGCAAATGTTCTGATGATGAATTTCAGGCACTCTTACTTCAAGGTGTCTCCAGGACATTTGCGCTAACCATTCCCCAGCTGCCGGAAAAGTTATACGGTGCAGTCGCTAACGCCTACTTGTTATGCCGTATTGTCGACACTATAGAAGATGAAGTTTCTCTATCCCCGGAACAAAAAAAATATTTTTGCTCGGAGTTTATTCATATCGTAAAAACCGGCGCAAATTCAGAGCCGTTTGCCGTCGAACTTGCGCCGCTGCTTTCCGAGCAAACCATTCCTGCCGAGCACACCTTAATTCATGTATTGCCGCGGGTTATTCAAATCACGCATAAATTCGACCCCGATCAAATTGAGGCACTGGCTTCCTGTGTAGAAACCATGGCTGAGGGCATGCCGATCTTCCAGGCTCAGGATTTGCATGGAGGCCTCGCAACGCTCGCCGATATGGACAGATATTGCTATTACGTTGCCGGTTGCGTCGGAGAAATGTTGGCCAAGCTTTTTTGCCATTACTCGCCGGAAATCGCACAACACAAAGACGAACTGCTTAAGCTTTCGGTGTCTTTTGGTCAGGGACTACAAATGACCAATATACTAAAAGATATTTGGGATGATGCCGAGCGTGGCGTTTGCTGGTTACCGCAGGATGTTTTTACTGAAACAGGGTTTGATCTTAAGAACCTGACACCTGAAACAAATGATGAAAACTTCAGAAAGGGCCTGGAACATTTGATTGGCATCGCTCATAGTCATTTGCATAATGCGTTAAAATACACGCTGTTGCTTCCCGCTCATGAGGTCGGCATTCGTAACTTCTGCCTGTGGGCATTAGGCATGGCCGTTTTAACCTTAAAAAAAATCAAGCAAAATCTGGATTTCAACAATTCCGATCAAGTCAAAATCACCCGCAATAGCGTTAAAGCAACTATTCTTGCGACCCGATTAACGGGGCGTAGCAACACCCTGCTTAGCTTATTTTTTAACTTAACAAGTCGTGAACTCAAAACACCCGGCTGGACATATTCAACACCATCCTCAAAAGCCAACATAAAACTTTAAGGACGTAACTTATGTTTAATGAAACAAATTCAGAAATTAACACCAGTACTATTTCGAGCTCATCGAATACTGTTAATAACTATGCACGCAATCTCAAGCTAGCCATTGACAAAGCGCAGCAGAAATTATTAAGTCTGCAGGATAAGGACGGCTATTGGGTATTCGAATTGGAAGCAGACTGCTCGATCCCGTCAGAGTACATCATGATGATGCACTACCTGGGAGAAATTGATGAGTCGCTGCAGGCCAAAATCGCTAACTACCTAAGACCCCGTCAATCTGAAGACGGCAGCTACCCCCTGTTTACCGGCGGTGCGGGCGACATCAGTTGTAGCGTTAAAGTTTATTTCGCCTTGAAAATGGCCGGAGATTCTATCGACGCACCGCACATGACCCGGTTAAGAAATTACATCCTCAGCCAGGGCGGCGCGGCAAAAGCCAATGTGTTTACACGTATTGCACTGGCAATATTTGAACAATTACCCTGGCGTGGCGTTCCCTATATTCCTGTCGAAATCATGCTGTTTCCCAGCTGGTTTCCGTTCCATTTGGACAAAGTATCCTACTGGTCCAGAGCCGTTATGGTGCCATTATTCATTCTTTGCACCTTAAAAGCGACCGCTAAAAACCCGAACAAAGTCAGCATACTGGAACTTTTTGTCACACACCCTGACGAAGAACAGCACTATTTCCCTGAAAGAACCTTGTTAAATAAAGTTTTTCTGGGATTGGATAAACTAGGTCGGGCAACACGCCCGTTAATTCCGAAAAAAGCCCATGAATTGGCGATAGCAAAAGCCAAAGACTGGTTTATTGAGCGCCTGAACGGCGAAGACGGCCTGGGCGGGATTTTTCCTGCGATGGTCAGCTCTTATGAAGCCATGCTGCTGCTGGGCATGCCTGCCGATCATCATCATGTGATCACCGCACGCAAAGCCATAGACAAATTACTGGTCATCAATGAGCATGACGCCTACTGTCAACCCTGCTTGTCCCCGGTTTGGGATACAGCGCTGGCCGCTCTGGCTTTACAAGAAGCCGACAAAACAGGCAACAGTCAAAGCCTGACCCGCGCCTACGATTGGCTTAAAAGCAAACAGCTGTCAGACGAGCCAGGTGATTGGCGAATCTCCAAACCTGATTTAGAAGGCGGCGGCTGGGCGTTTCAATTTGAAAACCCGCATTATCCTGACGTCGACGACACGGCAGTTGTTGCCTTTGCGATGGCAGAATCGAACTTGCCCCATCTGGATGAGTCGATACATCGAGCAACTCGCTGGATAGTCGGCATGCAATCTAAAAACGGCGGTTACGGCGCATTTGATGTCGATAATATCTGCTATTACCTGAATGAAATTCCCTTTGCCGATCACGGTGCGTTATTAGACCCGCCTACCTCCGATGTCAGCGCGCGCTGCGCGATGTTGATGGCTAGAGTGGCCCAGGATCATGACGAATATTTACCTGCGCTGGAACGGACAATCAGCTATATCCGTAGCGAACAGGAACAAGACGGCTCATGGTTTGGCCGTTGGGGCACCAACTACATCTACGGCACATGGTCAGTTTTACTTGGACTGGAGCAAACCAGCCTACCTAAAACCGACCCACTCTACACCAAAGCCGCTCACTGGCTAAAAAGCGTACAACGCGGTGATGGCGGCTGGGGTGAAGACAACTACAGCTATCACGATGCAAGCCATAGCGGAAAATATCGTTTTAGCACTGCATTCCAGACAGCATGGGCTGTTTTGGCGCTGATGGCGGCTGGCGAGGCTCACAGTCACGAAGTAAAAGCGGGTATTGATTTCATCTTGCGTAACCAGCAAGCTGACGGCGTATGGAATGATGAGTGCTTTACCGCACCCGGCTTTCCTAAAGTTTTCTATCTTAAATATCATGGTTACGACAAGTTCTTCCCGCTCTGGGCCTTGGCTAGATATCGTAACGAGCTCAACTGCCGCGCGGGCGACCGGCCGGTCGCCCCTACAAGCGGCATACACACCATCCCTGGCGATCGCCGCGCCAGTTCCCGACTGGCTTGCGGCATACACACCATCCCTGGCGATAAAGAGTGATCACCGGCATTGTTGTTGCCTTACCGGAAGAACTTAGCACCCTGACCTCAAAAAAAATTGATAA
>CAZAUB010000143.1:0-6569 GCA_964488195.1 uncultured Methylobacter sp.
GAGCTACATTCCAACTGCTGCACGTCCTACCCTATTCCCTTGTCGTTAGTTATCTTTGCGCAAGGCAAAATTGCCAGGCGTTTTCAAGAGGGCTTGCCTATCTGGGACTGGTCATTTGAACAACGGAACTCCGCAGTGGCCTATCGTCAGCGCCCGACCCATGGCAGCGCCATGGTGGAGTACACGTTGAGGCGAGTCCGTGATGGCAAGCTTCTTGACCATTTTGAATGCCACTCTGACGAAATGTCGCCTCCGAGTGTGAGAGTTGCCGCACACGTGCCCGCTTGGGTTTGGTCAATCGCCGAAGAATGCCCAACGAGGCCAACGGGTGGCTAATAAATCATTCCGCCGAATCCTGCGCAATAAACCGAACGCGGTAAGGCGCAGTCCGTAGATACTTATGCGCCCAACCCAAACAACTGCCTCAACCAAAGAATACCTTTGTCCAAACAACAAAAAATAGTTACCATCAACCTATTATCAACTTTGTAATGAAAAAATATGCCGCATAGAAGCTTTAAAACCAGTAAACCAACATCGACAATTACCATACTGCCTGATTTGGGCATGGATGAGCAGCACTTTGTTGCCGATTTCAAGCGTTATTACAGTCACCGGCTGGGCAGGGATGAAAACTGTACGTCGCCGCATTATGCTTATGAAGCGCTGTCGATGGCTATCAGCGACCGGCTCATAGAACGCTGGAAAAGAACTTACAACACTTACAAAGATACGGATTGCAAGAGAGCCTATTATCTGTCGATGGAATTTTTAATGGGTCGCACCTTAAGTAATGCGATGCTGAATCTGGGTATTACCGAGGCGGTCGAGCAGGCCATGTATGATTTGGGCCTTGAGATTGAAGAGCTGATCGAAAGCGAGCCGGATGCCGGTTTGGGCAATGGGGGCTTGGGCCGTTTGGCCGCCTGTTTTATCGATAGTTGCGCAACCTTGCAGTTGCCGGTGACCGGCTACGGTTTGCGTTATGAATACGGGATGTTCTCGCAGGATATTGTTAATGGCGAGCAGGTGGAAAAACCGGATCATTGGCTGCGTAACGGCAATGTGTGGGAAATTGAACGTCCCGAATACACGCATCGAATCAAATTCGGTGGGCATACAGAGTCGCATATTGATGAATTCGGCAATAAGAGGACAAGCTGGGTAGATACGCAAGATATTCTCGCGGTTCCTTACGATACGCCGATTCCAGGCTACCAAAATGGCACGGTGAATACTTTGCGTTTATGGAAAGCCACGGCGACTGAAGAATTTAATCTACAGGAGTTTAATGCCGGTGATTATGCAGAATCGGTAGCGGCAAAAAACACTGCCGAAAATATTACTATGGTGCTGTATCCGAATGACGCCAACGAAAACGGTAAGGCATTGCGTCTGCGTCAGCAATACCTGCTTGCTTCGGCCAGTTTGCAGGATGTGATGGGCACCTGGGTCGGTCGACACGGTAACGATTTTTCAGAGTTTGCGGCGCAGAATACTTTTCAGTTAAACGATACCCATCCGAGTATAGCGGTTGCAGAGTTAATGCGCTTGCTGTTGGATGTTCATGGTTTAACCTGGGATGAAGCATGGGCTATTACCCGTAAAACGATGGCTTACACCAACCATACCTTGTTGCCGGAAGCGCTGGAACGCTGGTCGGTTAATCTGTTTAAGCAGATGTTGCCAAGGCTGATGGAGATCATCTTCGGTATTAACGCCCATTTTATGGCCGAAGTATCTGCGCATTGGCCGGGCGATACAAACCGGTTAAACCGCATGTCTATTATTGAAGAAGGCGGCGATCAACACGTCAGAATGGCCTACCTGGCTATCGTCGGCAGCTATTCGGTTAACGGCGTTGCCGCGTTGCATTCAAAATTATTGCAGCAAGGCTTGTTCCGGGATTTTTATGAGTTCTGGCCGGAAAAATTCAATAATAAAACCAATGGCGTTACTCCGCGTCGTTGGCTGGCGGCGTGTAACCCTGAGCTGGCCGAACTGATCACCGCAACCATAGGCAATGGCTGGTTGACGGATTTGTCGTTGTTAAAGAAGCTTGAGCCTTACGCCGAAGATAAGAAGTTCTGCAAGCGTTGGCATGAAATCAAGCAAGGTGCAAAGCAAAAATTGATTGATTTTAAGAAGCTGGAACATGATGTCGATTTTAATGTGGATGCCATTTTTGATGTACAGGTCAAGCGCGTTCATGAATATAAACGGCAGCTGCTGAATGTGCTGCATGTGATTCACCTGTACGACCGCATTAAGCGCGGCGATACGGCTAACTGGACGGATCGTTGTGTATTGATTGGCGGCAAAGCTGCGCCGGGCTATTACATGGCGAAGAGGATCATTAAGCTGATCAATAATGTCTCAAGCGTCATTAACTCCGATCCTGAAGTAGGTACAAAATTAAAGCTGGTTTTTCTGCCTAATTATCGGGTTTCCGCGATGGAAAAAATCTGTCCGGGTGCCGATCTTTCCGAGCAAATTTCAACCGCCGGT
Source organism: uncultured Methylobacter sp. (assembly GCA_964488195.1). Lineage (GTDB taxonomy): Bacteria > Pseudomonadota > Gammaproteobacteria > Methylococcales > Methylomonadaceae > Methylobacter_A. The sequence continues at coordinate 2,509 of CAZAUB010000143.1, forward strand.
AAGGAAGCGTCAGGCACCGGCAATATGAAGTTTATGATGAACGGCGCGTTGACTATCGGCACGCTGGATGGCGCTAATATTGAAATTCGCGAAGAAGTCGGGGATGATAATTTCTTCCTGTTCGGCTTGACCGAAGATCAGGTTGAAGAATTGAGCCATCACTATGATCCTGATGTGATCATCAATCAGGATGAAGATTTGCATAGGGTAATGAAGCTGCTTGAATGCGGGCATTTTAATCAATTCGAACCGGGGCTTTTTGACGATATATTGGCGTCAATAAGAAGCCCTCAAGACCCTTGGATGACAGCGGCGGATTTCCGCAGCTTTGTCGATGCACAAAAACGGGTAGAAGCGGCTTATCAGGATCAAGAAAACTGGGTCAAAATGAGCATTTTAAACTGCGCCGGTAGCGGTAAGTTTTCTACCGACAGAACCATCACCGATTACAACGACGAGATCTGGAAACTGAAGCCGGTCAGTATCGATAACAAGTTCTGAGCGTGTTTCATATCGTTTTGTATGAGCCGGAAATTCCCGCTAACACCGGCAATATTATCCGGCTCTGCGCAAATACCGGCATGCAACTGCATTTGATCAAGCCCTTGGGTTTTGAATTGGATGACAAGAAATTGCGCAGGGCGGGGCTGGATTACCATGAATGGGTGGACGTAAAAGAGCACGATTCATTGGATGATTTTGTCGATAGTATTAAGCCGGGGCGGATTTTTGCGCTGACCACAAAAGGGGGCGCTTGTTACAGTGAGGTGAGTTTTCAGCCGCAGGATGCTTTTTTGTTCGGCCCTGAGACGCGAGGCTTGCCTGCAAAGGTGTTGGCGGATTTTGGTTCCGGTCGCTGTTTGTATTTGCCGATGCAGGCAGCAAGCCGGAGTTTGAATTTGTCCAATACTGTTTCGATTGTCTTGTACGAGGCTTGGCGGCAGTTGGCTTTTGTGGGGGCGGCGATAAAATAGGTATAAAACAAATTGTAGGGGCGACCGGTCGGTCGCCCGCCTGTTGCAATACAAAGCTTCCGCTCCTGCTCACGCCCCTTACCTACATCCATGTAGGCAACGTTTCTACGATTCGGCTTTTTGCTCCCGAGCCAGCAGGTTTTGCACGGCCGCCAGCGGGGCCAAACCTTCGTATAAAACCTTGTAGGTTTGCTCGGTAATTGGCATGTCTACGCCGTATTTTTTAGCGAGTAGAAAGGTTTCTTTGGCGGCTGAAATGCCTTCGATTTCCTGGCCGATTTCCCGTGTAGCCGCTGTTGGGTCTTTGCCTTGTCCCAACGCTAAACCAAAACGCCGGTTTCTGGATTGGTTGTCGGTGCAGGTCAGGATAAGGTCGCCGAGGCCCGCCAGTCCCATAAAGGTTTCCTGTTTGCCGCCAAGTTTGACGCCCAGACGAATCATTTCGTTTAGCCCACGGGTAATCAGCGCTGCCCGGGTGTTGGCGCCAAAGCCCAGTCCGTCGGCGATGCCTGCGGCTATCGCCATGACGTTTTTTACTGCGCCACCGACTTCTACGCCAATCAGATCGGAGTTGGTGTAAGTTCGAAAACGCTCACTGTGCAGGATGTCGGCCAAATGGTTGGCAAAATCCGGCTGGGATGAGGCAATAGTGATGGCTGTTGGAAGCTGGGCCGCTACTTCTTTTGCAAAACTGGGGCCTGAAAGCAAGGCCGCCGGGGTTTGCACAGAAAATATGTCGGCTACGACTTCGTGCAGCAGGGAGCCGTTATCGGGATTAAAGCCTTTGGTTGCCCAGGCTATTTGCACGTCTTTGGACAAATACGCTTTGAGTTTAAGCAGGGTATCTTTAAAAGCGTGACTGGGTACGGAAACCAACATTAGGCTACTAAAGCCTGCGACCTCAGCCAAGTCGGAAGTAACGGTGAGGTTTTCAGGGAATGTCACTCCGGGCAAATAGCGTTTGTTTTGACGGTCTTGTGCAAGCGCTGCCATGTGTTCCGGATTATGACCCCATAATAGAGTCCGGCAACCATTTCTAGCCGCCAAAATTGCCAGGGTCGTTCCCCATGAACCTGAACCCAGGACGGCTATTTTTTTATTCATCGAGCGAACCCTTCGACAAGCTCAGGACAGATTAATTGATGGCATCAGAACCAGGCGCTTGTTGTGCTTGTTGTAAATGCTGCGAGTATAAGGCGTCAAAATTGACCGGGGCTAAAAGCATTTGCGGAAAGCCGCCTTTGGTGACGAGGTCGGAAATGGCTTCTCTTGCGTAAGGAAACAGAATGTTGGGGCAGAAGCTGCCGACCATGGGGCCCATTTCCGCGTCGGTAAAACCGTTTAAAGAGAAAATCCCTGCCTGATTGACTTCAACAAGATAGGCTGTTACATCGCCATTTTTAACGGTGATGGTTACCGTGAGGGCGACTTCGTACATTGAGTTTTCTAAAGGCAACACATGGGTGCCCAGATTAAAGTCGACAGTAGGCTCCCATTTTTCGGTGAAGACTTTGGGCGAGTTGGGTGTCTCAAAAGACATGTCCTTGGTATAAATTTTCTGGATGGAAAATTGTTTTTCTACTGCGTTGGTTTCTTCGCTCATGGTGAGTTTCTAAGATTAGTGTTTAATGTGATGGTTACTTCGGAGCACTGATTTAGCCTTTGTGCTTGCCGGTTGATTTTATAGGTAATTTGTAGTCGTTTTCCCAGGCTTGCATGCCGCCGGTAATAACGAAAACCTGCTCGAATCCTGCTTTAGTCAATTGCTTGCCGGCTGATGCAGAGCGTGTTCCGTTTTGGCAGGCAATCAGGACGGGTTTGTTTTTGTGTGTTTCCAGCTTTGACAGATGGTTGGGCAAGTTGCCCAATGGGGTGTTGATCGCGTTTTCAATATGGCCTTTAAGAAACTCATCCGGTTCGCGTACATCGATAACTATTGTGTCGCTATCGTTCATTTTGGCGACCGCCAGTAAAGGCGAAACGGCGCCGAATTTTTTGGTTGCGGCATCGAATAATTCCTGGATTAACAGAAAAGTAACGACTGCCAGGGCGAGAGATAAGATGTAGTGGTTTAAAATAAATTCTAGATAACGGTCCATGGATAGATTTGTTAGGTTAAGTGAATGGAGAAAAGATGAGTTAGTGATTGGCGCAGAAAACATTCTGTAGCATGTTAATGATTAATAAACACGGCTGGCGTTTTTTTGAGCCGAGAATATTTTCCCCAGAAAATTGCCGGATGCCGGAAAATATTGCTCTGGCTGTGCTTGCGTGCTGGCCTTGTGTTTCATAGGTCTGCTTAATGTTTCTAGTTTATTGAATCTGATTAAAAAGAACATGCGAAGAATTATTTATACACAACTGTTGTTATCGTGTATTAATATATAATGATTGTTTGATTACGCAGCTGGCACAAGCCAACGTACAAAAAACCAGTAAATCTGGCAAAATAATACATCACTACGACCATTTTGGGTAATGAAGAATCAAATGGAGCGCAAAGTGAATTATTTTGGATGGGGCATAGTGATGCGGATTTTTTTAGTATCGGGAGATAAAGATAAAGATGTTTAATCGGCCAAAGCCTGTGGTATTGCTGATCCTTGACGGATTCGGCTATACGTTGGACAAAGAAAACAATGCCATTGCCATGGCTAACACACCTTGTTGGGACACCTTGCAGAAAGACTGCCCCATGACGCTGCTCAGTTGTTCCGGCGCTGTCGTAGGGTTGCCCGGCGGACAAATGGGCAATTCAGAAGTGGGCCATGTCCATATAGGCACGGGGCGTTATGTGCCGCAGGATTTTTCCAAGGTCAATGACGCAATAGTTGACGGCAGTTTTTATTCCAATCCGGTTCTATGTCGAGCCGTGGATCTTGCCAAAGAAAAAAATAAAGCCCTGCATATCATGGGATTGCTGTCGCCTGGTGGTGTGCACAGTCATGAAGACCAGATTGCGGCGATGGTCGAGTTGGCCGCCAAGCGGGGCCTCGATAAAATTTATCTGCATGCTTTTTTGGATGGACGGGATGTGCCGCCCAAGAGCGCAATGGCTTCCCTTGAGTTGCTACAGGCAAAATTTGC
>CAZAUB010000144.1:0-1985 GCA_964488195.1 uncultured Methylobacter sp.
TAAGTTGATGCGTATGGGCCTTAAAAACAAATCCCCAATCATTCAAGAAAGCCCCAGAACATCCTGCATATCGTACAAACCGCTATCCTTATCGGCCAACCAAACTGCGGCTCTAACCGCGCCATTGGCAAAGGTCATGCGACTGGTGGCTTTATGGGTGATTTCCACCCGTTCACCGTCGTCGGCAAACATGACGGTATGCTCGCCGACTATGTCCCCGGCGCGTATGGTTGAAAATCCGATGGTTTTTCTGTCCCGTTCACCGGTATTGCCTTCTCTGCCGTAAATTGCGCAATCTTTTAAATCCCGGCCTAATGCGTCGGCTATCACTTCGCCCATGCGTAATGCGGTGCCGGATGGCGCATCGACTTTATGCCGGTGATGGGCTTCGATCACTTCAATATCGGTGTAATCGCCCATGACTTTGGCGGTCATTTCCAGTAATTTAAGCGACAGGTTTACGCCGACACTCATGTTGGGAGCCATCACTATAGCCACGTTTTTAGCCGCATCGCTAATCAGGGCTTTTTGCGCATCGCTGTAACCGGTGGTGCCGATGACCAGCTTTTTTCCGGCCTCGCGGCAAATCTCGACAAAGGCCATTGATGCATCGGGGCGGGTGAAATCGATCAACACGTCGAATTGATCGATCACGGACGCCAAGTCATCGACGACTTTAATGCCGACCACGCTGATGCCTGCCAATTCGCCCGCGTCCCGGCCTATGGCAAGACTTTCGGGACGGGAAACGGCTACGGCCAATTCGGCGTTTTTAGCCAGCGCCGCCGCTTTAATCAAGCAAAGACCCATACGACCGGACGCACCTACAACAGCAATACGCATCATGATTTATCCTGTTAGTTTGTCGAAAAAGCTTTTTACGCCGTCAGTCCATGAAGACTCTTGCGGACTGTGATGTTTACCGCCGCCGGATAAGGATTCACTGAGTTGCTCAACCAATGCTTTTTGTTCTTTGGTCAGATGCACGGGTGTTTCAATCTGTACCTTGCACAATAAATCGCCGACCGCCCCGCCCCTGACCGGCTTGACGCCTTTGCCGCGCAACCTGAATAATTTCCCGGTTTGCGTTTCGGAAGGGATTTTCAATAGCACTTTGCCATTCAAGGTAGGCACTTCCAACTCGCCGCCCAAACAGGCGGTAGGAAAACTGATCGGCACTTCGCAATATAAATTCGCGCCGTCACGGGTAAAAATCTGATGATCTTTTACCTGAACCTGAACATAAAGATCGCCGGCCGGGCCGCCGTGTTCTCCGGCTTCACCTTCTCCGGCCAAGCGTATGCGATCGCCGGTATCGACGCCTGCCGGGATTTTTGCAGATAGGTTTTTATTTTCTTGAACTCGACCCTGACCGTAACATGCACCGCAAGGATCTTTTATCTGTTTGCCGGAACCGCGACAGGTTGGACAGGTTTGTTGAACCGAAAAGAAACCCTGTTGCATCCTGACTTGGCCGTGACCGTGACAGGTTGAACAGATAACAGGAGTGGAACCTTTTTTCGCGCCGGAACCGCTACACTCGCCACAGGCAACCAGCACCGGTACACGGATTTTGGCATCGGTGCCGAATACGGCTTCTTCGAGCGATAATTCCAGATTGTAGCGTAAGTCCGAGCCGCGCTGAACGTTGCTCCGCTGCTGCTGTTGCCTTCCTCCGCCAAAAATGTCGCCGAAAATATCACTGAAACTTTCACCGCCGCCGAATCCGCCAAAGCCTGAATGACCGCCTCCCATCGAAGCATCAACGCCTGCATGGCCGAACTGGTCGTAAGCAGAGCGTTTTTTAGGGTCTGATAACACTTCGTAAGCCTCTTTAATCTGCTTAAACTTGGCCTCAGCTTCCACCGGATTGTCTTTATTCCTGTCAGGATGATGCTTCATCGCTTTGCTGCGATAGCTTTTCTTAATCTCTGCATCACTGGCGTTTTTGTCTACACCGAGAAGCTTGTAAAAATCTTCTTTTG
>CAZAUB010000144.1:2085-6564 GCA_964488195.1 uncultured Methylobacter sp.
TTCTTATCGTCGTCTTTAACTTCTTCAAATTCGGCATCGACAACACTGTCATCGGCCGTAGTATGCTCTGAAGAAGCATGAGCGCCGGACGCTTCACCTTCAGACGCCGATTTTTGTGCGTAAACGCGTTCAGCCAGTTTACCTGATAACTCGGTTAAGTCATGCGTTTTGGCTTCAATTGCCCCTTTGTCGTCACCTTTAACCGCAGATTTCAGTGCCTCAATCGCATGTTCAATGCCGGTTTTTTCATCAGCGCTGACTTGATCGCCCAATTCTTTCAGCGATTTTTCAGTGGCATGTATCATGCCGTCCGCATGGTTGCGAGCATGCACCAATTCAGTCAGTTTGCGGTCTTCATCGGCATGCGCTTCGGCATCTTTAATCATGCGATCAACTTCGTCATCCGACAAACCGCTGGAGGCTTTGATAACAATCGATTGTTTTTTGCCGGTCGCCTTGTCTTTGGCCGACACGTTCAAAATACCGTTGGCATCGATGTCGAATGCGACTTCAATTTGCGGCACACCGCGCGATGCAGGCGGAATATCGGACAGATCAAAACGGCCCAGCGATTTATTCGCCGATGCGACTTCGCGCTCACCTTGCAATACATGAACAGTCACTGCCGTTTGATTGTCATCCGCCGTAGAGAAAACCTGCGATGCATTGGTTGGAATCGTGGTGTTTTTCTCGATCAGTTTGGTCATTACGCCGCCCATCGTCTCGATACCCAGCGATAACGGGATAACATCCAGAAGCAACACATCTTTAACGTCGCCTGCCAAAACACCCGCCTGGATCGCTGCACCTAATGCAACCGCTTCATCAGGGTTAACGTCTTTGCGTGGTTCTCTGCCGAAAATGGCTTTTACCATTTCCTGCACTTTCGGCATACGAGTTTGACCGCCTACCAAAATCACGTCATTAATATCCGATGCCGATAATTTCGCATCTTTCAGCGCCATTTCGCAAGGGCCTTTAGTGCGGTTAATCAGCTCTTCAACCAGCGACTCCAGTTTGGCTCTGGTCAATTTAACATTTAAATGCTTGGGGCCTGCTGCATCTGCGGTAATGTAAGGCAGATTCACATCGGTTTGCTGGCTTGAAGACAATTCGATCTTGGCTTTTTCCGCCGCTTCTTTTAAGCGTTGTAAAGCCAGCGGATCGTTATGCACGTCAACGCCGCTTTCTTTTTTAAATTCTGAGGCCAAAAATTCAATGATTCTTGAGTCGAAATCTTCACCGCCCAGGAAAGTATCGCCGTTGGTCGATAACACTTCGAATTGGTGCTCGCCTTCTATCTCGGCGATTTCAATAATCGAAATATCGAAAGTGCCGCCGCCTAAGTCATACACCGCAATTTTGGTGTCGCCTTTGGGCTTGTCCATGCCGAAAGCCAACGCAGACGCAGTCGGTTCATTGATAATACGCTTGACTTCAAGTCCGGCAATACGACCGGCATCCTTAGTCGCCTGGCGTTGTGAGTCATTAAAATAAGCCGGTACAGTAATCACGGCTTCGGTGACTTCTTCGCCCAAATAGGCTTCAGCGTCTTTTTTCAGCTTCATCAAAATACGCGCTGAAATCTCGGGAGACGCCATTTTTTTGCCGTGAACTTCAACCCAGGCATCGCCATTTTCAGCTTCGACGATTTTATAAGGCACCATTTTGATGTCTTTTTGTACGACATCGTCCTTAAAACGACGACCGATCAAACGCTTGATCGCAAATACGGTATTTTTTGGGTTGGTAACGGCTTGGCGTTTTGCCGACTGCCCGACCAACACTTCGTCATCACTGGTAAAAGCGATAATGGAAGGCGTGGTACGCGCGCCCTCGCTGTTTTCAATCACTCTTGCCACGCCGTTTTCCAACACTGCAACGCACGAGTTTGTTGTTCCTAAATCTATGCCGATTATTTTAGCCATTGAATTCTCCAGACTTGAATTTATTTAAAAAAGTAATAGTTGTTACAAATATGAGGCTGCTTTATTTGATTTCAAGCCTGTTCATCGATGCTAGGAATATCTGTCGGTTTTTTTTCGACTGCTTTGGCAACCAAAACCATCGCGGGACGGAGCAAGCGCCCGTTCAACATATAACCTTTTTGGAAAACGTTAACCACCGTATTGGGTTCTGCGCCTTCTACGGCCTGCATGGCCATGGCCTGATGCTGTTCAGCATTAAACGGCTGGCCGATCGGATCAATTGTTTCAATTTTGAATTTTGCGAATACTGATTCGAACTGTTTAATCGTCAATTCGCTGCCTACGCGGAACTTTTTCACGTCCTCACTATCGCCAGTTGCCGCCTGCAAGCCTAACACCAGGCTGTCGAATACCGACAATAGTTCTTTGGCAAAGCCTGTTAGAGCAAATTTGTGCGCATCTTCCAGATCTTTTTGGGTTCTTCTTTTCAGGTTTTCCATTTCCGCCTGCGCCCGAACCGCTTTGTCCCAGTTCTCCTGCGCTTTTTGCTCAGCCTGGGTCAATGCTTGCTGTAACTCCTCAAGGGTAAGTTCGTGCTCGATCAATTCAGTATGGGGCGGCTCTCCAACCGTTTCGTTTTCAGTTTTAACCTGAGATTCAGGGGCTTCCTGACCAGTACTCATTATTTATAGCTCCTTAATATTTAAAATTAATATCCATGCCTAACGGCACAAAAACAGATGTTATTTATAGTGGGGTCGTTGATTTTGGATTCAAGGCAGCGCCCAACAATTTTGCCGTCACATCGACAAAAGGGATGATTTTCTCGTAGGCCATGCGCGTCGGCCCGATGACGCCCAACACCCCGACCACTTCATCACTGACCGAATACGATGAAGTCACCAGGCTGCAATGATCAAAAGCGCGATAGCCGGATTCTTCGCCGATAAATATCTGCACACCCTCGGCTTTCATGCATTGATCCAGCAAATGAATAACGCCCTGCTTTTGGCTGAATGCTTCAAACAGACTTTTTAGTCTATCCATATCCGACAATTCGGAAAAACCCATCAAATTGGTTTCGCCGGTCAGCACATAATCGTCTTTTTTATTGTCCTGATCGAAAGCCAGTTGCGCCATTTTTACCGCATCCAGCATGCCTTGATTCATGTCGGGCTTTCCTGCCCGACCCCCTTCGGGTAAATGCAAATCTGTTCCAGACAGATTTGTCATGCGTTCCTGATCTTCCTGCAACTCTTTTAAAACGGCTTTGCGCACTGCATCCAGGCTGCGACCGGAATAACACAAATTCAAATAATTGGCCGCTTGCTGCAATTCGGCGGGGCTGAATATTTTGGAGGTATGGATGATTTTGTTATGAACTTCCTGCTCATTGGTGACAAAAATGACCAGTACGCGGGTGTGAGATAACGATAGAAACTCGATATGCCGCAAACACACCAGCTCTCTTTTGGGCAAGGTCACCACCCCGGCCATCTGCGTTAATTCTGACAGCAGACGCGATGCGACGCCGATCATATCACTGCTGTCGTCGCTTACCGACAAGCCTTGGTGCAACCGGGTTAAATCTTTCGATTCCATCGGCTTAACCGTCAACAAGGTATCGACAAACAAGCGATAGCCGCTGACCGTAGGCACCCGTCCTGCTGAAGTATGCGGCGAATGAATCAGACCCAGGTCTTCCAGGTCGGCCATGACGTTGCGAATAGTTGCCGGACTTAGATTTAAATCCGAATCTTTTGATAAAGCCCGTGAACCCACCGGCTGACCATCACTGATATAACGCTCGACCAGCGTTTTCAACAGCTGTAACGACCGTTCATTTAAAACCTGCGTATTACCCACACCAACCTCTGCGACCATATTTAGCACTCCATTAAGACGAGTGCCAGCGAGGCAAAGTATCAGCTCACCGTGCTATTGTCAATAAACCTGAAACCCGGTTATGTTTATATTTTCATAGTTGCAAATCTTGCCATATCAAAAACATGCTGCCATCTTCTTGTAGCGGTTCGGTTCGCCTTTAGAACAGCAACACTTACCTAAGCTCAGTTAGCCGCTGCTTAATATAGCTTACAATGGATTCTTTCAGGGTATTTTTGCTGAGCGCTTGCTGGTAGGCCTCGCGGGCAAGTTTGGGGTTGTTGAGTTTTTCTTGCGCCAGGGCAAACCCCAGCCAGTTTTCGGCTTTTTCAGGGTTGACGGTTATCAGTCTTTGATAGACGTTAGCCGCATTAGTAAATGATTGCAGCTGTTGATAGGTTGCCGCCAATAAAGATAAATAGGTTTCATTAGAGCTGTTTGTTAAATCAATACGCTGTAGCGTTTTAAGCGCGCCGTTGGGATTTTTTTGTTGCAAAAATAGCTGCGCACGGGTGTTGATAAATTGCAGGTTATCAGGAAATAAGGCTAGGCTCTGATCCAGAAACTCGGCAGTTTTGTTGGCTTGCCCCTGATTGTGCAGTGTTTTAGCTAATAATAATCGGGCCTTAAGGTGTCGTGGATCGAGATTAAGGGCTTGTTCCAGTTT
>CAZAUB010000145.1:0-6523 GCA_964488195.1 uncultured Methylobacter sp.
ATTTTGTTTCCCCGTTGGTCTTTATTACCATTTTGGGTGTCTTGATTTTTCTGTAACAATTCGGCTTGTGCCTGTGCAGTTAGTGCAGCCGCACTTGCCGCAACTTGCAGATCCGGGCCGGAGGGTTGGGCTGGAGCCAGGGCGGCTCTCCTGATGGTTTCTGCTTTTCGTAGTGTTGCGGCCGGGTCGCCTGTAACCGGAGAGGTGTCTATGCTGACTTCGCCGCCAATTGCGTACCGAACACCGTCGGGGCCCTACTGATAGCTAAAGCTGGCGCCGCTCGTGGCAATGCTGCCGGCGACAGCCAAATGTGCTGCCTCATGCGCTCTGACTTCAGAGTCCCTTTGTTTAAGTTCGCTGATGACTTTTAGATCAGGCTCGGAGATTTCACCGGTTTTTTTATTGTCCGTTGATTTAGAAACATCTGGTTTTAATGCAGGGTCTTTTTTAACTTCCTGGCCTGGATCATTTGTTGGGGCAAGCGTTTGTCGCTGGGGGTAATCAGTTTGCCGGACAGCGGGGCTATTGCTGGAAACGGAAGAAATCATGATGCACCTTCACATCAGATGAATATCTTTTAAGTCTAATAAATAACCAGTCAGCAGTCTATGGATAAAGTTAGAAATAGATAAATTAACGTATAATGCCCCCATTTTATCCGGCTGTTTTTGATGTCCACCCCCGATCTTATCAAGCAACTCACCCATCAGTTAGCGCATTGTCTAAACCAGGACAGGCTCGTATTAAAGCGACAGTTAGACCGCTGTCGCAGCAAAAATTCAGTAGAAGAATTAAACGCTCTGTCTAGCCGTATTGAAAGATCAGTCGCCGCCAGAAACAAACGCCTCGCCAGTTTTCCCGTGCTTACATTTCCTGATTTACCGGTCACCGGTAAAAAAGATGACATCGCCAAACTGATACAAGAGCATCAGGTGGTGATACTGTGTGGTGAAACCGGCTCCGGTAAGACGACTCAGCTGCCCAAGATTTGTCTGTCTATAGGCCGAGGGGCGGCGGGATTTATCGGTCATACCCAACCCAGGCGAATAGCGGCGCGCACTGTCGCCGATCGTATCGCGGAAGAACTCGGCGAACCGATGGGCAAGTCGGTGGGCTACAAAATCCGTTTTAACGATAAAACCCACGCAGACTCATTAGTTAAACTGATGACCGACGGTATTTTGCTGGCCGAGTCGCAAAACGATCCTTACTTAAACCAATACGACACCATCATTATCGATGAGGCGCATGAGCGCAGTTTAAATATCGATTTTTTGATAGGTTACATGAAGTGGCTGTTGCCCAAACGGCCTGATTTAAAGCTGATCATTACCTCGGCAACCATCGATACGCAACGCTTTTCCACGCATTTTAATAATGCGCCGATTATCGAGGTTTCGGGGCGGACTTATCCGGTGGAAATGCGTTACCGGCCTATTGAGCAACGAGAGGAAGAAGATGAAACTACAGACGATTTACAAAACGCGATACTCGAAGCCGTTGATGAACTGTACCGGGATTTACGCGGCGACATCCTGATTTTTCTTAGCGGCGAGCGTGAAATCAGGGAAACGGCCGATTCGCTGAAAAAACACCACCCGACACTATATGAAATTCTGCCGTTGTATTCAAAACTCAGCGTCAGCGAGCAGGAGCGGGTCTTTAAACCCAAGGGCGGCAAGTTACGCATAGTCCTGGCTACCAATGTCGCGGAAACCTCATTGACGGTGCCGGGCATCCGCTACGTGATCGACACCGGTCATGCCCGCATTAGTCGTTACAGCCATCGCAGCAAAATCCAGCGTCTGCCGATTGAGCGCATCTCGCAATCCAGCGCCAATCAAAGGGCAGGGCGCTGCGGCCGTGTCGCCGAGGGAATTTGTATCCGACTGTATTCGCACGATGATTATTTGTCCAGGCCGGAGTTTACCGAGCCGGAAATCATGCGCACCAATTTGTCTGCGGTTATTTTGCAGATGATCTCGTTAAATCTCGGCGATATTGAAGACTTCCCGTTTCTGGAGCCGCCCGAAGACAAGATGATTCGGGACGGCAAAACCGTCCTGCATGAAGTCAACGCGCTGGATAAATCGGGCAAGCTCACCGAAGTGGGTAAACAGCTAGCCAAATTTCCGACCGACCCCAAGCTTGCCAGGATGCTGATCGCGGCCGCGCATGAGCATTGTTTAACCGAAGTCGCGATTATCGTTTCCGCGTTGAGCATACAAGACCCGAGGGAAAAACCTGCCGATAAAATGCAGCAGGCTGACGCCAAACACGCGGCGTTTCGTCATCCGGAATCCGATTTTTTAACCATCTTAAATATCTGGAATACGTACGAGGAACAGAAAAAACACCTGTCCAACAGCAAGCTGCGCAAATACTGCACCGATAACTTCCTGTCTTATATGAGAATGCGCGAGTGGTTCGACATCCATGCGCAAATCATGCAGGTGGTTAAAGGCGATTTAAAAATGCACCCGAATACCGATGATCCCGGTTATGAAAAAATCCATCGCGCCTTATTGCCGGGCTTGTTATCCAATATCGGTTTTCGCCATGAGCAATACGAATATCTGGGTGCGCGCGGCCTGAAATTTTTCATATTTCCCGGTTCCGGCCTGCACAAGCTCAAACCAAAGTGGATCATGGCGGCGGAGCAGGTCGAAACCAGCAAGGTTTATGCGCGTAATGTCGCCAGAATCGAGCCGGAATGGATAGAGCAATGCGCCGCGCATCTGGTCAAGCACAACTATTACGACCCGCATTGGGAAAAGAAAAGCGCGCGTTGCATGGTGTCTGCACGGACTTTGCTGTACGGTTTAACGCTGCAAGCCGGGCGCAAGATTCCTTATGACCATGTCGATCCCAAAGCCGCCAGGGAGATTTTTATCCGCTCGGCGCTGGTCGACCATGATTATCACAGCAACGCGCCGTTTTATGTCGCCAATCAGAAACTGCTCGAAGAAGTGGGCATGATTCAGCATAAAGGCCGTCGGGTCGATCTGGTCGAGGACGAGCAGTGGCTTTATGAGTTCTACGATAACAAACTGCCGCCCGAGATTGTCAGCGGTGTTGCCCTGGATACCTGGCGCAAAACAGCCGAACGCGCCAACCCCCTTATCCTGTTTTTAACCAAGGAGGATTTAACGCGGGAACAGGAGGAAGATTATGTCAACGAATGGGATTTCCCGGACAGCAAGAAGATCGGCAACCTGACCATCCCGCTGCAATACCGGTTCGAGCCGGGCCATGATGAAGACGGCGTGACGGCGATCATTCCGGTGCATCAATTGAATCAGGTCTCGCAAACGGCTTTCGACTGGCTGGTGCCGGGGCTGCTGGAAGAAAAATGCATCGCGCTGATTAAAGCCCTGCCCAAGAACATCAGGAAACATTTTGTACCGGTGCCTGAAACCGTCAAGCAGTGTCTTGAAATCGAGCCGGACTTTAAAGGCTCGTTGCAGGAATGGCTGGGCAACCGCTTAAGAAAACTGACCGGCGAGGCGATTCCGTTAAATGCCTGGAATACCGAGACGTTGACCGATCACTTGAAAATGAATTTCAGGGTCATCGACGATCAGGGCAGGCTGCTCGATTACGGGCGCGACCTGAAAAAATTGCAGCTCAAGCATACCGCCAAAGCCGGAGACAGCTTCGACCAGATTGCCGCCGACGAGCTCAATTACACCGGCTGCATCGGCTGGGCATTCGACGATCTGCCTGAAACTTACCAGTTTATCCAGAAGGGACAGGCCTTTGTCGGTTTTCCCGCGATCATTGATGAAGGCGATGCGGTCGGCGTGCGTATTTTCGATACCGAGCAAAAAGCCGCAATGCAGCATCAGGCCGGGTTAATGCGCTTGTTTCAGCTGCAACTGCGCAAGGAATGCACTTATGTGACCAAAAACATGCCGAAGTCGGCGGCGGCAGAATTAACCTATAACCGCTTGCCGAAACATCCGGTTATCGGCAATGACACGGAGGTATCGTATAAAGACGACATGCTTTATTTAGTCCTGTACGGCGTATTTATTGAAGGCCGAACCATTCGCACCCAGCAGGCCTTTGAACAAAGCCTGCAAGCCAACAAATCGGGGCTGATCAGCACCGCCAATGAAGCCGAGAAAATCACGCTGGAAATCATGGAGCTATACGGCGCTATCAAAACGCAACTGAACCGCCTGAATGCGAATGACCCATTGGCTAAAGACATTAACGAACAACTGGATTTTATGATTTATGGCGGATTCATTAGCAACATGCCTTACCAGCAGCTTAAAGCCATCCCTCGCTATTTAAAAGCCATACAATATCGGCTGGATAAACGGGATAACAATCTGCAAAAAATCCAGGAAGTTAGTCGTTATGCGACGAGGTATTGGAAGGATGTGGAGAAGAAGGCCAAAAAAGACAAGGTTATCCCGGAACAAGACCCGTTCCGCTGGATGCTTGAGGAATTCAGGGTGTCGCTGTTTGCCCAACAGCTTAAAACCGCTTATCCGGTTTCTGTAAAACGGATGGATAAGGCTTGGGATGAGAGAGGGTGATGGTGGTTTGTAGTGGCTTGGGCTTGAGTGTCGTGTTTGTTTATACGCCATGTCCTATTGTTGTATACTCGACCCAATAAAAACAATCAATTGGATGAATTTATGATAAATATACGACAAATTAGATTTTTTATAAGACAACCGTTGTCGTATATATCACGTTATGCTGAAGGGGCTATATGCAAGTGGTAGGAGGCGGTAACGTTACTTTCATCTTGCTCAACGGGATCGCCCTACCGAGCAATGTTACGCTTAGTGACAATGTCGAATTGCAGACGGCTGATACTTCACACCTTGATTTGATGACGGCAATCTCCACATGTTCTCGTCCAGAGGATATCGCTGTTGTTGCAGCATTTATTCCACGTATCACTGCACAACTTCGGATAACTGCCGCTACTCCAAAAGAGCTTGCAACAGTCGCGTGGAATGCCTCATGGGAAGCGCTTCTTCTTAGTGCCTTCTTTCATACGGAGATTGGTTTCAATCTTCAATCTGATACGCCAGCTAACAAAATTGGAAATGGGAGCAAGCTACGGGCAACCAACTACTATATGCATGGCTTAACGAATAGCACGGTACACATGCTAACAACAGATGAATCCAAATGGATTGCGTCACATTTCGCCGATGCTAGGGAGCTTCTAGAAAATGATCGTTTCCAAACGGCTGTGCATTGCTTAGCATCTTACCGGTGGCATTCAATGCCACGGATAAAACTAGCTGTATTGTGGGCTGGCATCGAAGGAATGTTTGGGGCTAGCTCTGAAATCAGATTCAGAATCAGCCTTTATATCGCACGCTTTCTGTACCCGAATAGCGCAGTCGAAAGACAAACTATTTTCGATGCCGTAAAAAAACTCTACGACTCGCGTTCTGCAGCAGTCCATGGCTCTAAAGTAAAAAGTAACATTGCTTCTGCCGTTGAGGACTCGGCGGAAATTCTTCGTAAAATTCTGCTGCAATGCGTTACCAATAGAGCGATGCCTCAGGAAAATGAACTCGTTCCGTAATTCGCAGCATAACGAATAAGGTTAGATTGTGTGAGCGATAGCGAGCCACAATCTGAACCGGTTGTTGGACAAGCCCGGTGGTAGTCGGAAGACCGACTTTATTATAAGAAAATATCTTTTCGGATTTTGTTGGTTGCGGCGAGGAATCTATAGCCGCGATAGTCAAGAACAAGCCGAACGCGTTGCTTTGGCAATGCCTTTAGCGAGTGGTGATGATTTAAGGCGAATAACAGCCTTTTTAAGCCAAGAGCGGCTCTCGGCTTAAAAATGCCGATTTCGAGCGCTCTCGGAATAACGGATGCTGTTACATAACCGGTTGCGCCTCTACTCTGTTAGCCGGATGGCGCAAGCCGCCCGAATGCCAACAGGGCTGGGATTCGCGTTTGCACAATCCGCATGGCACCGCCGCAGCAAGGGCACTTGATCTGGGGGCGCTTTGCCAACCCTATCAGGATTTTAACCGGGTTCAGCTTGAGCAGCTGCTGGAGTAATTCCAACACCCGCTTGCTGTTGGGATGCAAAAAGCCGAAGTTACGGGTGCGCCGGAAGCCCTTGGGCAACACATGCTGCAAAATCAGCCACAAGAACTTAGGCCCGGGCAGCGTTCTGGTTTGTATTTGTTTGGTTTTGCTGTCTTGGTAGCGGAAAGTCACCAGACCCTCCCGGCAAGCAATAATATCCTTTTCCTGGATCACGCCCTTGTAAAGATAGCGCCCCAGATAGACCAGCGCCTTGTTGCCGCTGCCAACAGACTTGACATCCACCACCCAGGTTTTCGGATAGCAGGCCGGAAGCTCAAGACCTTCTTCCCGAATGGCCGTAAGCAATTTAGCGCGGAACACTTTCGCCAAGGCTTTGTGGTTGAACAGGTAGGATTTGTTGGCTTTGCTGGTTTTCGTACGCCACAGTCGTTCATCAGCATCAATAGCCGCCGCAGGCATCACCACATGCACATGCGGA
>CAZAUB010000146.1:0-6516 GCA_964488195.1 uncultured Methylobacter sp.
CGCTCATTGAGTTCATTTGCATGGTTGCAGTGCACGATGATGATGATTTGTTTGGGGCTTAGTCTCAGGGTGTTGATGAATTCATCGGTTATTCGGGCAGGCAGGACGATAGGCAGTCGGCTGTGTATCCGGATGCGTTTTAAATGCTTGATACTGTCCAGTTGCTGAATAAGCCGGGTTAATCGTGCGTCGCTGAGCAGCAAGGGGTCGCCGCCGCTTAAAATAACTTCTGAGATGCTGGCGTCGTCTTGTATGGCTTGAATGGCGGTATCTTCCTTTTGTTTGCTAAGTTGCAAATCAGCGTACGGAAAATTGCGACGGAAACAATACCGGCAGTTGATCGCGCAGCTGCCGGTGTTGATCAACAAAACCCGGCCATGATATTTGTGCAAAACACCGGTCTGGGTGGCTGATTCAAGATCGCCGACCGGATCACTGCTAAAGCCCGGATAAACGAACAGCTCCTCTTTAACAGGCAATACTTGGCGTAATAAAGGGTCATGCGGATTGCCTTTTTCCATGCAGGCGGCAAAACTTAGAGGAACGCGTAAAGGAAAGCTTTCAGCTGCTGCGGCTGAAATTGAAATCGGTAAGTCATTCGGTGATAAGTGCAGATAACGGCAGAGGTCTTCAATGTTATTAAAAGCTTCGGCAAGTTGCTGTTGCCAGTTTTTAGCAAAGTGCTGGATTTCGGACTGTGGTTCGGACATGAGAGGTTATTAAAGTTTCTATCGGTTGTTGGCTCTATTATAATGGCTTCAGTTTTACATTGTTTGTCATCTTTGAGGATAAAATGGCCACTTATAGCACTAACGAGTTTAAAGCCGGGTTAAAAGTTATGTTGGATAACGACCCTTGTGCAATTATTGAAAATGAATTTGTCAAACCCGGAAAAGGTCAGGCTTTTAGCCGGGTAAAAATCAGGAATTTGAAAACCGGCCGGGTGATTGAAAGAACCTTTAAATCGGGTGAGTCGCTTGAAGGTGCCGATGTGGTCGATGTCGAGATGCAATACCTTTATAACGATGGTCAATTCAGGCATTTCATGGTGCCGGATACTTTTGAGCAGTATCAGACTGATGAAAAAGTGGTCGGTGAGTCGGGTAAATGGCTTAAAGACCAGGACTCCTGTACGGTAACCTTATGGAATGATGCGCCTCTTGCGATCTCGCCGCCCAATTTTGTCGATTTGGCAATTACCGAAACTGATCCCGGCGTACGTGGCGATACCTCGGGTGGCGGTGGCAAACCTGCGACCTTGGAGACAGGCGCGGTAGTCAGGGTGCCCTTGTTTGTACAGATTGGTGAATTGATTAGGGTCGATACCCGCACTGGCGAATACGTTTCCCGCGTAAAAGAATAGTGCTACCTGATTGGCGGCCAACATGCGCCATTGAACTGATGCGCTTAAGAGCGCAGATGCTTGCCGAACTACGTCAATTTTTTGCTGACAGGTCGGTGCTGGAAGTGGAAACGCCGCTGCTTAGCCACAGCATCGGAACTGATCCGCAGTTGGAATTTTTTACGACCGAGTATTGTTTATCGCCAGGGATGGTGTGTATGCCGCAAGCCAGCCTGGAGCTGGCGCGGCGGTCGCCATTGCGGCAAACACTGTTTTTGCAAACATCGCCTGAGTTTGCGATGAAACGGCTGCTTGCAGCTGGCAGCGGTTCTATCTATCAGATAAGCAAGGCATTCAGGAATGGCGAGTCGGGGCGTTTTCATAATCCAGAATTTACGATGCTGGAATGGTATCGGGTCGGCTTTACCTTGCCGCAGTTAATGGATGAAATCGCCGATCTGATCGGCGGGTTGTTTAGCGGGCAGTCGTTACAGGAAACACAAAGAGCCAGTTATCAGGATGTGTTTGTATCGTTTACCGGTTTAGACCCGTTGGTGTTTTCGTACCAGGATTACTGCGCTTATGCCAGGGAATGCGGGTTATCCGAGGCGGTGGCTATTTGCGGACACGACCATGCGGTGTGGTTGGATTTTATATTCAGCCATAAAGTCCAGCCGCATTTGGGCGAAAACGCGTTGTGCATGGTATACAGTTATCCCGCCTGCCAGTCGTCATTAGCCAGAATCAATGAACAGTGTGCGCTGGTCACCGATCGGGTTGAATTGTTTATCAACGGCATAGAGCTGGGCAATGGCTATTATGAGCTGACTGATGCAGCAGAACAGAGTACGCGTTTCGATAAGGAGCTGGCTATCAGGCAACAAAAAAAGTTACCGGTTACCGTTAAAGACAAGCATCTTATTGCGGCTCTGCACTCGGGATTGCCGGACTGCTCAGGCGTGGCTATAGGTCTGGATCGTTTATTGATGCTGTTGTCGCGCAGTGCATCTATCGATGATGTGCTTAGTTTTCCGATTCATCGTGCTTAAGCCCGTTTAAATATTTACTGTGATATAATCCGGCAGTTTTTCGACATTGGCAATGCTGTTATATTTTTAGACTTCTACATGAACTTAAATACTTTTTCCCGCTTGCTGTTGCTGTTTCTACTTGTTTCCCAAGTAGTTAAGGGTGATGAGGAGTTTATTGTAGAGGACATTCAAGTCAAGGGCTTACAGCGTATTTCTGTAGGTACCGTTTATAACTATCTCCCTGTTAATGTGGGTGAAAAGTTTTCCTTGGATAATGTAGCTCCGGCTATCAAGGCGCTATTTAAAACCGGTTTTTTTAAGGATATTTCCCTGGAAAGGGAAGGCTCGACGCTGATAGTTAATGTGGTAGAGCGGCCATCGATTGCAAAAATCATTTTTGAAGGCAATAAAGACTTGAGTAAGGATGACTTGACCAAGGCCTTGAAGAAAATCGGCTTGGCTGAGGGCAAGGTATTCGACCAGCAGGTGCTGGATAAAGTCGAGCAGGAGTTGAGCCGTCAATATTTCAGTCACGGCAAATACGGCTTAAAGATTACTACGGAGGTGTCCAACCTCACCCGCAACCGGGTTGGTATTCATATCAAGATTTCCGAGGGCAGGGTAGCCAAGATCAAACAGATCAATGTTGTCGGCAATAACGTTTTTGATGATAAAACGCTGTTGCGCCATCTTGAATTGAACACCTCCAATCTGTTGTCGTTCTACACCAAGGACGACCAGTATTCCAAACAAAAGTTGCAGGCAGACTTGGAGACCTTGCGTTCCTATTACCTTGATCGCGGGTATATTAACTTTAACATCGAGTCCACGCAGGTGGCCATTACCCCGGATAAAAAAGACATTTATGTCACCATCAATGTCAAAGAGGGCGATGTTTATATGTTGGAAAAAGTAAAGTTAGCGGGTAATCTGGTGGTTGATCCTCCAGAGCTTATTAAGCTGGTCAAGGTCGGCCCAGGAGAAATTTTTTCCAGAAAAAACGCTACCGAAACCTCTAAAGCAATTTCCGATCGCTTAGGTGATGACGGCTATGCTTTTGCAAACGTCAACATGGTGCCGGAAATCAACGAAGCCAAAAAAACAGTCGATATGACGTTCTTTGTCGATCCGGGCAAACGTGTTTATGTCAGACGTATAAACATGAAAGGCAACAGCAAAACCCGTGATGAAGTGTTGCGCCGCGAAATGCGGCAAATGGAGTCCAGTTGGGCTTCAAGTTCAAAGATTGAACGGTCGAAAACGCGGCTTGAACGCTTGGGCTATTTCGAAGAGGTGAATGTTGAAACACCTCCGGTTGTTGGCTCTGCTGACCAGATTGACGTTAACTATACGGTAGTGGAAAAGCCTTCCGGTAATTTATCGGCAGGTATCGGATTCTCTCAGGTTCAAGGGATAGTGTTGAATGCCAATATTGCCCAGGATAACGTTTTTGGTTCGGGCAAGCGGGTGAATGTCGCCTTTAATAATAGTTCTTATGCTACAAGTTATCAGTTCGGTTTTTTCAATCCTTATTTCACCGTGGATGGTGTCAGTCAGGGCTATAATTTGGGTTATACCAAACGAAATGCCGGGCAAGTGAATATTGCCAATTATTCAACCAATGTGATGAATGCCGGAGTCAATTTTGGCATTCCGTTGAATGAGTTCGACAATTTACGTTTTGATGTCGATGTAAAACATACTGAGCTGAGTACCACTGATTTTTCATCCACACAAATTCAGGATTTTATTAACAAACAAGGTACTACGTTTCTAACGCTATCGCCGGCAGTGGGTTGGACTCACGATACGCTTAACCGGGCGATCTTCCCGAATAAGGGTCAACAACAACGTTTTTCTGCGTTGGCGACAGTCCCCGGTAGTGATCTGGAATATTATAAAGTCGGTTATAAGCATCAACTCTATTTTCCATTGGCTAAAGACTTCACCTTCAGGCTGCAAGCTGAAGCGGGCTACGGGGGCGGTTATGGAAAGACAACCAGTCTGCCTTTCTTTGAAAATTATTTCGGTGGCGGCACGGGGTCGATACGCGGCTTTAAGAATAATACGGTGGGGCCAAGAGACTCCAATGGTTCTCCGTTTGGCGGCTCCAGTAAAATTATCGGCAATGCCGAATTGTTTTTCCCTGTGCCTTTTATGCCGGAGACAAAATCAGTCAGGTTAGGCACCTTTTTGGATGCCGGATCCATTAACAATGGTTTTAAAGCGGACAACCTGAAATATGCTGTCGGGGTTTCAGGCGAGTGGTTGTCGCCGTTCGGCGCTTTATCCGTCAGTGCGGCATTACCGTTAAATGCTGTTTCTACTACAACGGCGGCTGATGGCACTATTACAGGGGATCAGAAACAGATGTTCCAATTCAACTTCGGCCAAAATTTCTAGCAGAAGTTGTTTTTGTTGTAGGGGCTACCGGCCGGTAGCCCCTACGGTTATAATTTAACAAAATAGCCGTATTTTTAATTATTATTTATTTTAATTCCACCAGAGATATGTTTAACAATGAAAACGAAAATTGCTTTATTTTTAGGATTGTTGCTTGTTGCTAATGCAAGCTATGCTGATTTAAAGATTGGCTTTGTCAATATACCAGCCGTTCTTGAAAAAGCACCCCAGGCAGAAAAAGCCAAAAAACGCCTGGAACAAGAGTTTTCACCGCGAGATAAGCAATTAGTTGCCCAGCAAAAAGAAATCCAAAGCATGGATGAAAAAATGGCCAAAGATGCTGCCGTAATGGGTGAGTCGGCACGAGTCAATATGGAAAAAGATATTTTAAACAAGAAAAGAGATGCAAAAAGAGCCCAACAGGAGTTTAGCGAAGATTTTAATGTTCGTCGTAATGAAGAATTGGGTAAATTGCAACGTCGTATTGTTGAAGCTATCCGCGAAATAGCCAAAGCGCAAAATTTTGATTTATTACTGACTGACGGCGTTATTTATGCCAGTGACAAAATTGACGTGACCAGCCAAGTTCAACAAAAGTTGTCAATTATGCCGGAATAATTACACACGGTTTTTTTATTTAATCGCGTAGTCATCAACTTTTAATAGAAGTAACCTCAAATATGTCCATTAAGTTAGATATTTTACAAATTCAAGAATTTTTGCCGCATCGTTACCCTTTTTTATTGGTCGATAAGGTCATTGAGTGCGAACCTGGGGTTAGATTACTGGGAGTAAAAAACGTTACTTATAACGAACCGTTTTTTCAAGGGCATTTTCCACAAAAACCCATTATGCCGGGTGTGCTGATTTTGGAGGCTCTGGCTCAATCCACCGGATTGTTGGCATCGGAAACTGCTGGGGACGAACTGGCCGGGATGATTTATTATTTGGTCGGTATTGATAAGGTCAAGTTTAAAAGACCCGTTGTGCCCGGCGATCAGTTGATGCTGGAAGCAAGATTTGTTAAAAGCAAGCGTAATATCTGGGCATTTGAATGTCGTGCAGAAGTTGATGGTGAGTTCGTTGCGAGTGCCGAAATCCGATGTGCAGCGGTGGTAAATTAATTTTGATCGATCCAACAGCGATAATTGATAGCAAGGCAGAGCTGGCCGATGACGTGTCGGTTGGCCCTTTTTCTGTCATAGGGGCTGGCGTAAAAATCGGCGCCGGTACGGTGATAGGTTCCCATGTTGTTATTAAGGGGCCTACGGACATAGGCAAGCAAAATCGCATCTATCAATTCACTTCCATCGGCGAAGATCCCCAAGACAAAAAGTATGCGGCGGAGATAACCCGGCTGGAAATCGGCGATAGAAATACGATACGCGAGTACACCTCCATGCACCGGGGGACGAAGCAGGATCGCAGCCTTACCAAGATAGGCAATGACAACCTGTTTATGGCCTATACCCATGTTGCGCATGATTGCATCATCGGCAACCATGTCATTATGGCCAATGGAGCCTCATTGGCCGGGCATGTGCATTTACATAGCCACGCCATTTTGGGCGGATTTACCTTGGTGCATCAGTTTACCCAAATAGGGCAGTACAGTTTTGCTGCGATGGGCAGTGCCATCACCCAGGACATCCCCCCATTTGTGATGGTCGGCGGCAAGCCTACAAGGCCGCATGGCATCAATTCAGTCGGCATGGAGCGCAACGGCATATCCCCTGAAGA
>CAZAUB010000147.1:0-2441 GCA_964488195.1 uncultured Methylobacter sp.
ATGCAAGTGCAGGTGATAAACATCTTGCCCGCCTTTTTTGTTGCAGTTAAACACGGTTCTATAACCTGCTTCATATATGCCTTCCTGTTTGGCTAACTTTGCTGCCGTTTGTAATATTTGGCCTGCCAGCAGGGTATCATCCAGGGCATTCAAGGTTGCAATATGGCGCTTGGGGATAATCAGTATGTGTACCGGAGCTTGGGGATTAATGTCCCTGAAAGCCAGAACATTTTCATCTTCAAAAACCACATCCGGCTTGATAACACCGGCAACCATTTTGCAAAATAAACAATCAGTCATAGCTTTTTACCTTTTTTAAATGAGCGACCTGAAGGTCGTCTCTATAATTCGTAACTACTCAGTGCTTTTCTTGCTGAGTAACTGCTTACTCCACACATTTGTGGTGGTTGATTGGAATCGTAAAGTCGACTTTAAGCGACCGTAGGGGCGACCGGCCGGTCGCCCCTACAAGACTCCAAAAATCAGATGCCGGAGTTCAAAGCTTGCCTTGCCTACATGGACAGATATTTGCTCCTGCAATATCTGCATTCACCACATCCATGTGGATTATGTAGGCAAGGGGCGTGAGCACGACTGCATGGATGCAGGAGGTAGAGCAACGCATGGAGCGGTTGCCGAGGAGCGAAAACTTTGCAATCCCTATAAATTACACGATGCCTGTAAGCGACGCACGACAGTATATGCAGAGCGGTGCATGAAGTATAGGGGGACGAACACCTGCGAGAGTGAGCTGCTACTACATTCCAACGCGGCCATTAAAGGCATGCGATAAGGTGCCGCTGTCGGTAAATTCCAATTCACCGCCCATCGGTATGCCGTGGGCAATTCTGCTGGCCGGAACCTGGTGTTTCCTGGCTAGCTCGCCGATAAAATAGGCGGTTGCCTCGCCTTCAACCGTGGAGTTGGTCGCCAGAATCAGTTCCTTGATATGGCCTGTTGCCAGCTGTTGTTCAAGCTGATCCAGGCCGAGCTCATCGGGCCCTATGCCGTCCAGCGGCGATAGTCGCCCATGCAGTACAAAATAACGCCCTTTAAATACCGTTGCCTGATCGACAATCCAGACATCGGCGGGGCTTTCTACGATGCAGATGATGGCATCGTCTCTTGAACTATCGGCGCAGATTTCACACACATCGCCTTCGGTCAAGGTGCGGCATTGTCTGCAATGACCCATTTCTTCAATCGCTCTCAGCAGCGTTTTGGCGAGCATATTTGCGCCGTTGCGGTCGCGCTGGAGCAGATGAAACGCCATCCTCTGAGCGGTTTTAGGGCCGACGCCGGGCAAACAGCATAAATTCTGTATCAACTGTCCCAATAAGCCTTTTTTTTGCATCTTAAAAAGGCAGCTGGAATCCGGGAGGCAAGGGCAGTCCGGCTGTTATGTCGGCCATTTTTTCTTTTTTCATTTTTGCGACTTTATTGACGGCGTCGTTGATGGCCGCTGCAACCATGTCTTCCAGCATATCCTTGTCTTCGCCCAGCAGGGACGGGTCGATGGTGACCTTCCTGGCTTCGCGTTTGCCGGTCATCAGGATGGTCACCAAACCGCCGCCGGACTCGCCCATGACCTGCATGGTGTTAAGTTCTTCCTGTGCTTTTTTGAAGTCTTCCTGCATTTTTTGGGCTTGCTGCATTATATTGCCGAGTGCGTTTTTCATTGGCTTTTCTCCATTCTCGTTATACGGGTGCTCGTTAGATGGGCTCTATGGTGCCGGGCATGACTCTGGCCCCCAAGTGTTCTTTTAAAGCCTGAATGTTTTCGTCTGAATTAATTGCGTCAATCGCCGTCAGCTGTTTATCTTCGCGCGCCTTGGTCAATTGCACGGCGGGTGTGGCAATCGTGGTTTTTTCGGTAGTGATCACCAGTTTCAACGGTGTTTTGCGATAAGCCTGCAATGCCTTTTGTAAGTTTTCTTCGGTGCGAGTGCTGCGTAGTTGTTTATGCCCCGGATCCAATACCAAGGTACAGACGGTATCATCAATATTTTCCAGCACACAATTATGGGCCAACTCTCGGGTTAATCCGTTAATCTTCATGGCGGCAACCATTTCGATCCAATTGGTATCGTGGTTTTGCACAACGGCTTCTTGGACGCTTTTTTCGGCGACAATAGCGGGTTGTTCCGTTACCGTCGGCTTATAAGCGGGCTGCGTCAGAGTTTTGTTAATGACCGGACGAACCTGAGCCGGTTTAACCGGCGCTGATGCTGTGCCAACCGGCCTGAAGGTCAGCATGCGCAACATGACCATTTCAAAACCGCTACGCGGATCGGGCGCTAGCTCCAGATCCCGTTGTCCTACCAAGCCTATCTGATAATAAAGCTGGACATCCTCGGGTGTGAACTTGGCTGCCAATGCCGCAATCATGTCCACATCAAAATCATGATCGATAGCGTTAGGTATTTGTTGCAGCAAGGCGA
>CAZAUB010000147.1:2541-4032 GCA_964488195.1 uncultured Methylobacter sp.
GTGACGGGGATTTTATGGGGATCGGTGGTAGCCAGCAGGAATTTTACATGCGCAGGCGGCTCTTCCAGTGTCTTCAGCAAGGCATTAAAGCTATGCCCGGACAACATGTGTACTTCATCAATCAGGTAGACCTTGTAGCGGCCGTGATTGGGCGCGTATTGCGCGTTGTCGAGTAAGTCACGGGTATCTTCAACCTTGGTGCGCGATGCCGCATCGACTTCGATTAAATCCAGGAAGCGTCCTTCATCCAGGTCGCGGCACACGCTACATTCGCCGCAAGGATTAAAATCCTGGAGATTTTCGCAATTGATGGCTTTGGCTAAAATCCGGGCAATGGTGGTTTTGCCTACGCCGCGCGTTCCGGTAAATAAATAGGCGTGATGAAGCCGATCATGTTGCAAAGCGTTCATTAACGATTTGACCACATGCTCTTGTCCGACAACTTCTGTAAAATTATGGGGACGCCATTTTCTGGCGAGAACCTGATAATTCATGGCAGGCTCGAAAGGTAAGTATTGTTTGGGCGGCGACCGTGCCAGCCACATCCCGGCACACGAATCTGCTGCTACCGTTGCTCCCTTCCGGGCCTGGCGGGGTTTACAGCGTATCGTTGCGAGAGGACCGACACGATCACCATTAAACATCAGCCGTACTGGCTAAAGGACGGCTATTATCGTTGAATCGGTTTAATAACACAAGCCGGAATGGCATAAGTTTTGTATAAGGCTAAATCGAAGTTTATTCGGATCATTTCATTATCATCCATGCCGGTTGGTTTTGGCTGCCCAAACCGCCCAGATACCGGCGTTCTTTGAATTTCCCGTCAACATAAAGCGGGTCGGTTTCGACTTCAGCAAACACAGGAAAGGGCGAGCCGATAGTCAGTCCGCTTTCTATAAGGTTGAGTTTGGCTTCAAATTGACGATGCTGTCGCAAGGTGGATGCACCCTTTGCCAGCCGGTAAATACGCCAATCGGAGATGGGGTATTTTTTCCAGCGTTCATCGTCATTTTTGGGCGGCTCGCCTTGCCATAACACCTGGGTCTGCCTGATTCCACCCAAGGTCTCGAATTGACTGCGGTCTACATGGATGCGTTCATTTCTAATTACCGGGTCGATGTCAACATGAATATAAAACCGGAATTGGTCAAAACCGCTTTGAGTGGTATCGCCCGGCACATCGGCGGCCAAATACAGCCAGTCGTTATCGGCCTGCAAATACAAGAAGCTGCCGGTTTCTTCCGGCTGCAAAGGAATACGGATGGCTTGCTGCCATTCCTGTTGCTGGATAGCTCCGTCCAGGGTTATCTTTTCAGCCGTTACGACCGGGATCTTCAGCGGCTTCGTATTGGTCGGCAAGGCAAGACCTTTGGCGATTCTTGCGCGGACATATTTGATATGATGTTCTTCTATAAAATCCTGGTACCCAAGCGGTATACCCGGTTTATTTAGCCATGCCACATAGTCGGTGTTAGCCAGTTTCTGCCGGTA
>CAZAUB010000147.1:4132-6506 GCA_964488195.1 uncultured Methylobacter sp.
GGTAGCGTCCCTGTAATGCTTGATGGCTCCGATTTTATTGCCTGAATAGATCAGGTTGGTGATTTCATATTGAATGCCCGAGGGTATATCTTTTAATAGTTCATTCATGGTGGTACCGGCCCATAGCAGTAACGTTATAGTGGAAGTGTGATTAAGCGGGACGTGCCTAACCACATATTTTTAATTAGTATTTTTATGTTGCGTCATTCTCCCGTCCTCCGATTAGGCCGTCTGATCGCATCCGGCCCCGGCCAAATAATCACCGCCGTCCTGAGCCGGTTCTTGCCGAAACTGGACATCCGGTCGAAATCCTCGCAGGCTATCGGAATAAACTGGCAATCGAGTTCGCTTTGCCGCCCTTCCTCGGGATCCGGATCGTGCATGTACAGGCAGTCGTCGTCGAAGCCGCTCATCACCACCCAGTGCGGGGCTTTTTTTCTATCCATTCGAAAGGTGCTGATCAGGATCAACGGTATCGCCCCGGACTTGAAGGCGCTGATCAGGTCGTTCTGGCTGATATTGGCGTAATGTATTTTGATGTCTTGCTCTTGCGCCTCGCGCTTAAAGCAGTTATCGACCAGCTCCACGACCTGTTTTTTTTTCTCACCCCGAACACCGTCAATAAACAACGTTCCGGTCTGGTTAACCCAGACTTCCACCGCAAATTGCCGCCGCTTTGCCGCCAGCGCCAGACCTATCGGGTGGCAACCGCCATGTCCCGAGGTCATAAAAATGGTTGTGGCTTCACGCCACAGGTTGATCTCTTCTTCCTGCGAGGGTTGATAACCCCTGTTTAAGCCGTGCATAGCCATCATCAGCGATGCGGGGCCGCAGGTAAACGGCGTGGTTTGTCTTATCCAGTGTACCGACCGGTGTTGCAAGGTATCGCTATAACGGCGGATGCGTTTTTGGTAACGTAGCGCGTCTTTATGGTCTTCATAATAATCTCGGTAGATGCCGAATTTCTGATAGCCCAGCGTTTCGTAAAGCTTGATCGCAGAAATGTTATCGACGCTGACTTCAAGACGCAGATACAGTCTGCCCGCATCATTGGCGGCCTGTTCGCCTGCCGACATCAGCAATTTGGCGACGCCCGTGCCTCTTTGTGTAGGCGCAACAGCCAGTGAATAGACTCTGGCAAGCCGGGTGCCGGGGTGATAAATAATAAGCACATAACCGCTAATTATTTTTTCCTGTTCTGCAACCAGCAAGGCACGATGTTCTGCGCTTATCCAGTGCTTGAAACTGCGACGACTTAATTGATCGGTGTCAAAACAGGTCTTTTCAAGCGCTACCAACTGATCAAGATCGATTAACAGGGCGGGGCGAATTGAAATGCTCAAGACGATACCCCCGAGAGGCCTTGTGCAATCACCTGCCTGGCGCGGAACAACACCATTTCCTGCCAAGCCTGATCGCCGGGGCAAAAATGACGGCGCATGACTTTGCTGTGTTCGAGACGGGCTTGCTCGTTACCGGCTTGCGCCCACAACTGATGATCGCGCAGTAAGATTTCAAACAGCTGATCGGTGCTGAAGGTGCCGAATTCCAGGGTGATGTAGCAACTGCGTTCATTCATGATCGCGTGCCAGGCATAATCCAGCAACCCTGTTTTTGGCACCGAGCTGGACGTACCCAGCAACGGCAATGCAACCGAATCACCGTACCAGTTTTGGGCTACGCGCGTTCCGGTGCTGTCCGGCTGATGGTCGCAAATGATTTCCCCATAGCCGTAAGACCCGAGGCCGGTGTGTAGATCGACGACCGCCAAATCCCGCTCTTGCAGGGTATATTTGCGCATCAGATATTCGCAGACGAGCCTGCCGTGCGCGGGCGCTGTTCCGCCATAAAACGGCCCGGAGGGGTCGCTGTATTGTCCGGCGCTGATGGCTTTTTCCAGCGCTATGCGGCCATGAAGTTGCTCAAACTCGGCAAGGGCGATTTTTCTTGGCTCGGCATCCGGTAAATACAGCGTATTTTTGAGCAGCTCATAGCCTTTGTTTTCAGGCAACGGCCTGGAAAAATCGACGAAATTGCGATTAAGATCAACGCCGTCCGCATCGCAACGCCGTTGCCAGGCATAGCCCCACGGCGTTAGGGCATGGATCATCAACACCGCCGTATTGGCCGGAATAACGACTAAGCCATCGGCAAGCAAAGCGAGCATATCGGTCTGCACGGCGCTGCCTGTAAAGCCTTCGATGCCGTGCGTCCCGCCGATCAAAACCAGCACTCGTGAGGCGTCTTCCGAGCCGATCCAGACCGTGTTGGTAACCAGCTTTTCGTCTTTAGGCCCAAGGCCGTCGCAGGGATAAGGCAGGCAGTGTGTATGACAGGATAGTTTAGTTAACTGCGCCAGCCAGCGCTGCCGAGC
>CAZAUB010000148.1:0-6504 GCA_964488195.1 uncultured Methylobacter sp.
GGCTTTCGTGTTTTTCGTGGACAGTGCGCAACGTTGGCTTAAGGCTAATCCGTTAATTCGTCTTATCAGTGGTATCCGTGTTCCATTTAAGAAGCCGGATATTCCTGCGGCTTTAAAACCATAATTGCATCCATTTCCACGTCGGCGGCTTTAGGCAACGCAGCAACACCAATAGCGGCGCGTGCGGGGTAGGGGGGCTGGAAATAACGCTCCATGATTTCGTTGACTATCGGGAAGTGCGCCAAATCGGTCAAAAAAACATTCAACTTGACGATGTCCGAAAAATCGCCGCCCGCAGCTTCCGCAACCGCTTGCAAGTTATCAAACACCTGGGTGATTTGCGCGGAAATATCGCCTTCAATAATGGTCATGGTTTCAGGCACCAAAGGAATTTGTCCTGAAAGATAAACCGTGCGACCAACCCTGACCGCTTGCGAATAGGTGCCGATGGCTTGCGGCGCTTTATCAGTCTGGATGATTTGTTTGGTCATGGTTGATCCTTTAGGCTTTAACGCGAGTAAGTTTTAAAACTATTGATAACTCTTTCAGGCGGCGCATGATTTTGGCTAAATGTACCCGGTCTTTGACGGTTAAGGTGATTAAATCGACGCAAATACGGTCATCCTGATCGACGACGGTGACGTTTTCAATGTTGGAATTGAGTTCGGAAATAGTCGAGGCGATGGTCGCCAGCGAGCCGCGCTGATTAAGCACTTCGATGCGAATTTCAACGGGGAAATCGCCGGCGGCATCCAAACTCCATTCAACATCCAGCCAGTTGGTTTGTTTTTTTCTGACCACACTGCTGTTGCGGCATTCGTGGTGATGCACGACGATGCCTTTGCCGGGGTTGAAATAGCCGATGATCGAATCGCCCGGAATTGGCCTGCAACATTTTGCCAGGGTTATGACCATGCCTTCCGTGCCTTTTATGATCAGTGGATTTTTTTGGGCTTGGTCGTTGTCATCGAGTTTGACGGTGGCGTTAATATCATCCTGAGCGATGCGTTTGGCGACCAAAAACGGCATTTTGTTGCCCAGCCCTATGTCTTCAAGCAGTTCATCCAGTGATTGTTTGGACATGACCTGAAGCAAGGCTTGTATTTTGGCTTCGTCGATGTTTTCCAGATGCAAATGCATGGCTAGCAGTTCTTTTTCCAGTAAACGGCGACCCAGATTTATGGCTTCTTGCTGTTTAAAATGTTTCAGGTAGTTGCGGATACCGGAGCGGGCTTTGGCGGTGATCACATAATTGAGCCAGAGCGGGTTGGGTCTGGCCCACGTAGCGGTAATGACTTCGACGGTGACGCCGTTTTCCAGCTTGGTTTGCAACGGCACCAGCTGTTTGTCGATTCTGGCCGAAACGCAGGCATTGCCCAGGTCGGTATGTACTGCGTAGGCAAAGTCGATAATGGTCGCGCCGCGCGGCAGCTTAATAATGGAGCCCTGCGGGGTGAACACAAAGACTTCCTGCGGGAACAGATCCACTTTCAGGTTGTCGATAAATTCCAGCGAATCACCGGCGGATTTTTGGATTTCCAGCAAATCTCTCAGCCATTCGTTGGCGCGATCCTGGAATTTCTCGGTTTTATCGTCATCGGATTTGTACAGCCAGTGTGCGGCGATGCCCGATTCCGACATGCGGTGCATTTCATGGGTTCGAATCTGGATTTCGATGGGCACGCCGTAGGGCCCCATCAATATGGAGTGCAGGGATTGATAGCCATTGGCTTTGGGCAGAGCGATATAATCTTTAAAACGTCCGGGTATCGGCTTGTACAGGTTATGCATAACGCCTAAGACGCGGTAACAGGTATCGACATCGTCGCAAAAAATCCTGAACGCATACACATCGAAAACATCGGCCAGGGAAATCTTTTTATTGAGCATTTTCTTGTAAATGCTGTAAAGATTTTTTTCCCGTCCGGCAACGTCGCAGTTTATACCGGCTTGTTCCAAACGATTTTTGATCGTGCTTTCTATGATGTCGACAATTTTACGGCGGTTGCCTCGCGCTTTTTTTACGGCGTTATTTAATACCGCATGCCGCATCGGGTACATCGCCTCAAAACTCAGCGCTTCGAGTTTTAGCCGGATATTATTCATGCCCAGACGATTGGCGATCGGGGCGTAAATGTCCAGGGTTTCACGGGCAATGCGGCGCTTTTTTGCAGCCGGTATGACGCCGAGTGTCTGCATGTTATGCAGCCGGTCGGCCAGCTTGACGATGATGACGCGTAAATCCTTGGCCATGGCCAGAAACATTTTACGGACATTTTCCGCTTGCGTTTCTGCATGTGATTTACTGTCGATTTTGGTTAATTTGGTAACCCCGTCGACCAGTTCTGCGACTTCTGCGCCAAACTTGTCAGACAGTTCTTTTTTGCTGACCGGGGTATCTTCAATAACATCATGGAGTATAGCGGCCATGATGCTGTTGGTGTCCATGCGCATTTCAGCAAGACTGATAGCGACAGAGATAGGGTGGCAAATATAGGCTTCACCGCTTTTACGGAATTGACCGGCATGAGCGGCCGCGCCAACTTCATAAGCCTGGACGCATTGGTCGATTTGGGTTTGATCCAGATAGCCGGACAAGGTCGTGCATAAACGCCGGATCAGTTTGTCCTGAGGGCGTTCCAGCTCGATCGTGTCGGCTATTTCCAGCATAGGCCCTACAAATCAGAACATCGGGTTATGGTGATCATGAGCTTCGCCGACACGATGCAGGAGATTGACGTTTTCAGTCGTGACGTGACCTGCCGCAATTTCACGTAACGCGACAACCGTATCTTTGTCTTTACCGCGCGGCACAAATTCAGTCGCACCGTGGCTCAGTTGGCGCGCTCTGGTGCTGGCTAATAAAACCAGTTTGAAACGGTTTTCAACATGTTCTAAACAATCTTCGATAGTGACTCTGGCCATTTTTAATCCTGATTTAGTGGGCGAAAGGCTAAAGGCTCAGGGCAAAAGGTTTTTTACCTTTTGCCTTTCGCCTTGTGCCTATTGTTTTGATTTTAACACAGAAACGGCGGGAAGTTCTTTACCTTCAAGAAATTCAAGGAATGCGCCGCCGCCGGTCGAGGTGTAAGACACGTCATCGTTAATGCCGTATTTGTCGATGGCGGCCAAGGTATCGCCGCCGCCCGCAATCGAAAAAGCTTTGCTTTCGGCAATCGCCGTTGCCAGCGCTTTGGTGCCGTTGCCGAACTGATCGATTTCAAACACACCGACCGGGCCGTTCCAGACGATGGTTCCGGCGGTTTTTATTATCTCGGCATATTGTTTTGCGGTATCGGGGCCTATGTCCAGAATCAGATCATCCGCTTCGACATCGGCCACGTTTTTAACGGTAGCGACGGCAGTTTCTGAAAATTCCTTGGCGCAAACCACGTCAACCGGGATCGGAATATCGGAGCCGTTGCTTTTGGCAGCAGCAATCAGTCGTCTGGCTTCATCCAGCAGATCGGCTTCATAAAGCGATTTACCGACCGGAAAACCGGCGGCCGCAATGAAGGTGTTGGCAATACCGCCGCCGACGATTAACTGGTCGACTTTTTCCGACAGGGATTTTAATACCGTCAATTTGGTCGACACTTTAGAGCCGCCGACAATCGCAACCAGCGGCTTGGCCGGTGTTTCCAGGGCTTTGCCCAGCGCATCCAATTCGCTGGCTAACAACGGCCCCGCGCAAGCAATCGGTGCAAATTTGGCGACGCTGTGGGTTGAGGCTTGCGCTCTGTGTGCGGTGCCGAAAGCATCCATCACAAATACGTCGCAAAGAGCCGCCATTTTTTTACCCAGCGCATCGTCGTTTTTTTCTTCGCCGGTATTAAAGCGTACGTTTTCGCACAGCACGACCTCGCCCGGCTGTATGGTGATGCCGTCGAGCCAGTCTTTTTCCAGTCTGACCGGCTTGCCGAGCAAGCTGGATAAGCGTTCGGCGACCGGTTTCAACGAAGACTCTTCGTCGTATTGGCCTTCGACAGGGCGTCCCAGATGCGACATCAGCATGACCGCCGCGCCCGCAGCCAGCGCTATTTCAATGGTGGGTACGCTGGCCTGGATACGAATGTCGCTGGTCACTTTGCCGTTTTTTACCGGTACATTCAGATCCTGACGGATTAACACCCGTTTGCCTGACAAGTCCAGATCTACCATTCTCTTAATTGACATATTACGCTCTCATTGTGTGGGTTGATTTTCGTTTGTGGGAGGGGCTTTAGCCCCGATTGTCGAGGCTAAAGCCCCTCCCACAGACGTTGGGTTTAGGGTTAATCTTGCTTCCATTTGATCGAGCAACCGATGCTGTTGATTTGCTCCTTGGGGCCATGACCGGTTTCGGCAATCAGTTTCATCGCCTCGAATAATTCACGCTTGGTGCCTTGCGGTGCAGTTTCCTTGCGACTGGCATCCAGCCGTCCCCGGTATTGCAGCTCATAGTCGGCATTATAGCCAAAAAAATCCGGCGTACAGATGGCGCCGTAAGCCTTGGCGACTTGCTGTGTTTCATCAAGCAAATAAGGGAAACTAAAATCCAGTTGATCGGACAGCTTTTTCATGTTGTCGAAAGAATCCGCAGGGTATTCAGTCGTATCATTGGGCATGATTGCGACCGTTTCAACCCCCAGTGCTTTAAGTTCTTGCGCATCCCTGACCATCCGGTATTGTACGGCTTTGACATACGGACAATGGTTGCAGATAAACATCACCAACAGTCCTTTTTTGCCGATGCACTGTTGCAGAGTCCATGTGCGCCCGTCAACGCCGGGCAATTCAAAATCGATGGCTTTTTTGCCGAAATCACAGATCGGCGTTTCCAGTGTTACCATTTTTGCACCTGTCTATTGTTGTAGGAAAAAATGTAGGGAATGAAAATAAAATTACTTGAGCATTTGCATTTTTGTCCAGGTTATTTAGTTACCGTTCCAGAGGATAGCGCAAGCAACTTTATTGAAACAACACCGCCGCACTGATGACCACCGCGCTGATCAGCATCGCCCAGACCGTTCTGCGGTGATTCCTGGCCATTTGTCGGCGCAACAGCATTAACTCCCTGTTTTGCATTTCCGCATGCTGCTTTGCGTGAGCGGCATTGTCCAGAGCCTTATAAATCAACGATGGAATCTCGGGGAATTGCTCGACAAATTCGGGAAACTGTTTGATGATTCTGTCGATTTTGGCTTTAGGGCCGACGCGCTGATGAAACCATTTCTCAAGAAACGGCTTGGCGGTTTGCCATAAGTCCAGGTCGGGATAAAGCTGCCGTCCCAAGCCCTCGATATTGAGCAGGGTTTTTTGCAGCAGCACCAGCTGCGGCTGGACATGCATATCGAAACGGCGCGCTGTCTGGAATAAGCGCAGCAGCAATTGACCGAAAGAAATATCTTTCAGCGGTTTTTCAAAGATCGGCTCGCAAACAGTGCGGATTGCGGATTCAAATTCTTCTATTCGGGTCGATGCCGAAACCCAGCCCGATTCAACATGCATTTCGGCCACTTTGCGATAATCGCGATTGAAAAAAGCCATAAAGTTTTCCGCCAGATAACGCTGGTCGGACAGTGACAATGTGCCGACGATGCCGAAATCAACAGCGATATATTTGGCTGGCAGATCGACAAAAATATTGCCGGGATGCATGTCAGCATGGAAAAAGTTATCCCTGAACACCTGGGTAAAAAAGATTTCCACGCCACGTTCGGCGAGTAATTTAAAATCGGCGCCGCCCGCTCTAAGTTGCTCGATTTCGCCGACAGGTATGCCATGTATGCGTTCCATGACCAGCACTTTCTGGCGAGTTAACGGCCAGTGGATTTCCGGTATGTAGATGATGTCGGAGTTTTCGAAGTTGCGGCGCAATTTGGCGGCATTGGCCGCTTCCCTGACCAGATCGAGTTCATCCAGCGTGGTTCTTTCAAATTCGGCAACGACATCGATAGGGCGCAAGCGTCTTGCGTCAGCCCAGAAACGCTCGGCAAAACGAGCCAGTTCGTAGAGCAGACCAATGTCCGAGCGTATGCGTTTTTCAATATCGGGACGCAGCACTTTAACCACAACGCTTTCGCCGCTGTGCAAGACGGCGGTATGAACTTGCGCGACTGACGCCGAGGCCAGCGGTTCGGCATCAAACTCGGCGAACGCCTCGCTGATAGACATGCCGAGTTCTTTTTCAATAATACTGCGGGCAATGTCATTACTAAAAGGCGGGACGCGGTCTTGTAGTTTGACCAGTTCGTCGGCGATGTCCTCGGGCAGCAGGTCTTTTCGGGTGGACAAGGCTTGGCCGAATTTGACATAAATAGGCCCAAGATCTTCGAGTGCGCGCCGGATCCTGGTGCCGCGAGAGTCTGACGAGTTCCTAAGCCAGTAGTTGGGGGAGAAAACCGCTAAATAACGAACAGGTCGGAATAAATGGGTTTTTAAAACGATTTCGTCCAGGCCGTGAAAGACCAGAACCCAGTTAATATGGATTAGGCGCAATAATAATTTAGGGCGGATCACGAG
>CAZAUB010000149.1:0-6449 GCA_964488195.1 uncultured Methylobacter sp.
TTGCAGTTGTTCGCCCACCGTATGGCACAAAATGATATAAGCAGCCAGCATCGCAAGCATCATGCCGACAATGACCCAGGGCAGGATAAGATCAGACTTTAATTGTTCGCGGTCAACCGGGTTTCCCATGTTGTTTCCTGTTAAGTGGATTTAGCAGCTTATGATACCAAACCCTGTTGCTATGGAGCTTGAATTTGTTGATTGACTACCCTTTTTGCTTTGGTGGAAACATCAGGCGATTCGCTAAAAATAGAAATAAAAAAACTTTTTGACAAGATGAGACAACCGGTCGTATTATTGCACCATGCTTGAAATTACAAAAAAACAAATCAATCGGGAAAACCTGTTAAATCAGGGTGTAACCTTGCTTATGGAGCAGGGCTATCACGGCACAGGGCTGAAAGCGATTCTGGACGCAGTGCAGATTCCCAAAGGCTCTTTTTATAATTACTTCGGCAGCAAAGAAAATTTCGGCGCGGAAGTCATTCAGCACTATATCGAGCCGTTTATTAAACAATTAACTGCGCATCTGCAACAGTCTGAAGGTGACGCGCTTGGCGCATTGCAGCGTTATTTTAATGAGGGGATTGCAGATCTTGAGCAAGCCCAATTCAAAGGCGGCTGTCTGCTGGGCAATTTAATGGGTGAAATCGGCGATACCAGTGATCTTTGTCAAAAATCCCTGCAATCAGCCGTCAACCGTTATCGCGATTTATTGCAATCGGGCCTTGCTATGGCGCAGCAACAAGGCACGGTAAGAGCCGACAAATCAGCTGAAGACATGGCCGATCTGCTGGTGAACGCCTGGCAGGGAGCTTTGCTAAGAATGAAAATTGAAAAATCGTCCGCACCGCTTAAACAGTGTTGTCAGGAATTGTTAGGGGATTTTTTTAAAGCGTAATCTTGATTGCGCTTTAAAAAGCCGACTCATCATTTTTACCATCAACCAGGAGACCAACATGCCAAAATATATTATCGAACGCGAAATCCCAGGCGCGGGTTCATTAGCTTATCGCGAGTTACAAGACATTTCGCAGAAATCATGCGGCATTCTTTGCGACATGGGGCCAAAAATCCAGTGGGTGGAAAGCTACGTGACCGACGATAAAGTCTATTGCGTCTACATCGCACCGGATGAAACAACGGTTAGAGAACACGCCGAAAAAGGCGGATTCCCGGCCAACCGTATTTCTCAGATCAGATCCATGATCGACCCCACTACCGCAGAATGATTCGGCACTTATTGTAGGAGAAGCCTTCTGGTTAGTAGCGATTGGGCAGTAGAGAGGGAAAACAACTACCTACTTTCCACTGCCCACTAACCAGAAGGGCATCGTCAACTAACCAATAATCAGAGAAACTACGATGAAAACAAGAATTATAATAAAAGCCGCCCGTTCCGTCGGCAATTGCTCCATGCATTGCTCTACCTCCTGCATCCATGCAGTCGTGCTCTCTTTCGTAGTGCTGCTTAGTCCAGTGCTGGGGTACGCGGAAATATTGGCGATGGTTAATTATGAAAGCAAACCGGGCCAGACCCCAAGACGTGAAGGCATCGCGATTATCGATGTCGATCCTGCATCGAAAAATTTCGCCAAAATCCTCAATGACATCCCGTTGCCAGCTGATTTGGTCGCTCATCATATCTTCTACAACAAGGATCTTAGCAAAGCTTACATCACCGCTTTAGGCAACGGCGCGCTTCATGTTATGGACATGACGCATGTCCCATATCATCCCAAAAAAGTTGATGTGCCTGACTGTAAAGTCGGTGAAGACGTGGTCTTCTCCAAAGACAACAAAACCTGGTACTTAACCTGCATGGGCTCAAGTAACGTGATTGTCGGCGATGCGCAAACCGATAAACAGATCAAAATGATTGCCGCCGATTCGGCAAATGCTTTTATCCGTTATCCGCACGGCATCAGTATCAATGACGACATCGACCGCATCATGGTCACCAGCACAGTGCGCCCGTCGGATCTCGGCGATGCAGGGGAAACCGTAACCGTTATCGAGGCTTCCAGCGGCAAAGTATTATCCAGCCATAAACTGTCCGATAAACCTTCTCCTTCCGGTTCAGCGCCCGTAGAGGCGGTTTTCCTGCCCGGATCGAATCCGCCGATGGCTTATATCAACACCATGTTTGGTGGCGCGCTGTGGACGGGTACATGGAATTCCGGCAACAAGAATTTCGATTTTCAGCAAGCCTTCGACTTTAATGCCGTTAAACAGGGCGTGCCCTTGGAAATCTACTTCAATGACAAGCATGACCGCATGTACATCACCACAGCCAATCCCGGTTATTTCAATATCTTCGACATCAGCCAATCCGCGCTGAAACCAACCTTGATAAAAGCCATACCGACGGCGGGCGGCGCTCACCATGTGGTGCTTTCACCCGATGAACAGTATGCCATCGTGCAGAACAGTTTTTTAAATTTGCCGGATATGAGCGACGGTTCAATTACCGTAATCGACCTGAATAAACAGGAAGTGAAGGCTACTATCGATACATTTAAGAAGCAGGGACTTAATCCTAACTGTATTATCATGATGCCGAAATGGCATCATGATGTTGCACACTAGAACATTGGACTGCGGGGCTAAAGGTTAGGCCTTGGCGTAACCTTTAGCCCCGCCATTTTGATAAATTTGCTCAACATCGACCAACTTTTGACCGAGATCGGGCGGCGCAACAAAAACAAACGAGCCTCCATATTTACGTTTGCTCAGAATTTTGAATTGATCGGACAGCTTTAACAAATCCGTCCGAGCCGTTTGATAACTAATTTTATGCGCCGCTTTGTGTTCCTCAATGCTGTACATGGCATTAGGATTATCCAGTGCATGGCGCAGAATAGCCAACTGACGGTGATTTAATTGTCCTTGTAGCACAGAGCCGTCCAGTTTCTTTTCGACGTCATGTAATTCCGCCGCTTTTCTTTCAAGATGCTCGTGTAGCGCATTGATCGCCTTCTTGATCACTTCCAGCTGATGAATAATGAAATAGGTCAAGTCATTGTCATCAGTTTCGGTGTACAGATAGGATTTTCCGTATTGTGCGGGAGCTTGTTTGATAATTCGGGAAATGGAAATAAACTCCATCAGCCAGTATTGCTGATTCGCCATCGACCAATAAAATAGCGCCCGCGCCGTCCGACCGTTACCGTCAACGAACGGATGATCATAACCAATCATAAAGTGCAGAATAATCGCCCTGATTACCGGATGGATAAACTCTTTACCATCCAAGTCATTAGCAAATTGGCATAGGCGTTCGACTCTTTTAGGCAGTTCTGATGATTCCGGCGGCGTGTGCAACAAAACCGATTCAGAGGCATCGACCACATGAATATCATCACCCGTATCCCGGTATTGCCCCGCCTTGTTCGGATCGTCCAGCGTTGCATCCGTTAGCTTTCGATGCAGTTGTAAAATCATGGCTGGCGTCAGTTTTTCTTCTTTATATTCCCGAATGAATTGCATGGCTTGATAGTTGTTATAAATCATCTGTTCGCTATGATCTTTAGGCTTTCTATCCTGCCTAAGCATTTCTTTCGCTACATTTCGGGTCGTTGATGCGCCTTCCAATTGGCTGGAACTGATGGCTTCTTCAATCAGTGAGC
Source organism: uncultured Methylobacter sp. (assembly GCA_964488195.1). GTDB lineage: Bacteria > Pseudomonadota > Gammaproteobacteria > Methylococcales > Methylomonadaceae > Methylobacter_A. The sequence continues at coordinate 3,630 of CAZAUB010000149.1, forward strand.
CGACCAGATAGGTGTCACGAGTGTGCGGATTGGTAACCGGTTTATCCATGCCGATACGACCGGAGGCATTTTGATCGATCCAGTGCAAATCCCTATAAATGCCATCAGTCATACAAAGTTGAAATTGCTCACCGGACTTGCTGGTGAAGGGCAATTTTTTGTAGCGCGTTTTTCGAGTGAACTTTAAAACCAGCCAATAATCTTCTGAGGTCCAGCCTTCCGGCGGCTGCAGATGGCGTAATTTATCCCAGTGCAAATAACGGCCTTTCGCATCGGTCGGCCCAAAGTTTGAGGTAAACACCCTAGTAAGTTTTTTGCCGTCGGCCTCTTTTAGAAGCGTCTCGAAACAAGGCGGGGATAGCGGCAATTTCATGTCTGATGCCTTAATTACTAATTAATGAAAAATTAGTATAGCACCCTGCTCACAGCTTACAAATACCTCTGTTTAATAGCCTGCGCCAATTGATGTACCGCCATCGCGTATTTGTCGCTGTTATTGTATTTCTTGATCACCTTAAAATTGGGGTGGACGCGCCAGTATTCGCTGCCCTTGTTCGCACCCAGTTCAAGGGTTGATCCGCCGCTATAGCCTTTGGTTTTTTCCGCTACCGGCATGTTGTTTTGCCAGCCGTTACGCGAAAAATAATGCGCTACGCTGCCGATCGCATCGTTTTGATCCCAAAGATTACGATGTCCATCGTTGTTGAAATCGACCGCCAGGGTGCGGAAGCTGCTGGGCATGAACTGGCCCAAGCCCATTGCGCCCGCCCAGGAACCAACCGGTTTAAGCGGCTCGTAGCCTTCTTCGCGAGTCATCAGCAAAAAGTTTTCCAGTTCTATGGTGAAAAAATTGGAGCGCCGTTGGGTGTCAAATGCCAGCGTGGTTAAGGCATCGATAATGCGCGTTTTGCCGATATTGCGGCCAAAAAAAGTTTCCACGCCGATAATCGCAACAATGTATTCGGGATCAACGCCGTAGGTAACGCTGGCTTTTTGGATGGCATCGGCATTGCTGCTCCAAAAAGCTACGCCATTATTGATATGCGCCTCGGTAATAAATTGCTGACGGTAGCGCGTCCAGCCTCCCGCCTTGGGATGGGCAGGTTTGGGGCCGTGGTACTGCGGCGTATTTTCCAGCCGGATAACGTAATCCAGGCGTTTGGCCTGCGAGAACAAGCCGTTCAAATAGCTTTCCGAAAAACCATGATCAAACACCATGTGCCGGATAAATTTCTGCATCGGCATCGAGTTGGCGTAAAGCCCGGTTAATGTCTGCGCTTGATATTCCGTGGGTTGATTGCCGGTAATGCGATACGGCGCGTCGGTTTGAATCGCCGGATTGCTGGCGCACCCGCTAAGCATTAGCGCCAAAGCCAGTTTGAATAAGCGTTTACAGCCTGTGTTTTTCACGGTTGTCTCTTTTGTTGTTAAACAAGGTTCAAGGTTCAAGGTGCCTTGAACCTTCTCATCATCTATTTCATTTTCATCTTTAATCCGGCACTGCAAAAAAACACTTGATCGCAATGCTGCCCCATCAACTGGGCGGCTTTGCCGGACAGATCGACAAACTGCCTAGCTAGGCGGTTGTCGGCGATCACACTCAGCCCGACTTCGTTTTGTACCAGCACCATATCGCAAGATAACTGTAGCACTGCTTCCAGTTCTTGCAAGATGTCCGCTTCGGGAATTTGGTGATAAAGCTGGTTGTTCAGCCACATCGACACGCATTCGATCAGCACCGGCCTGCGGCATTTTTGCAATGCTTCAAGCAGTTTAACGGGTTCTTCGATAGTGGCAAATAAATCCTCACGACGTTGTTGATGGATGCGGATACGCGCCTGCATTTCGTCGTCAATAAACTCGGTCGTCGCCAGATAATAAGGCTTATCGATTGCGGCTTGCTCTAAAATATAAGCTTCTGCCAATCGGGACTTGCCGCTTTTTATGCCGCCTATAAACAGTGTTTTCATGACAACACAGCTCCTGCTGCCAATAGACCTAGAACCATCAGATTAATGCCTGTTTTCATTTGCAATGCTTTGGTTAACGTAAATTTATCGACCTGATTGACCGGCAAACCCAGCGTGGGTTTATGTTTGATTTGTCCGTGATAACTGGCATCGCCGCCCAACTCAACGCCCAACGCGCCAGCCATTGCCGCAATGGGGTGGCCGGCATTGGGGCTTTCCAGTTTGTTGCCATCGTGCCGTAAACATTGCCAAGCCCGCCGCTTGTCTTCCGCCAATGACACAATCAGCAACGCCGTCAGTCGTGCAGGAATGTAATTGGCTATATCGTCCACTATCGCCGCCGTTTTGCCAAAATAAAAATAACGCTCAGTTTTATAGGCAATCATCGAATCCATGGTGTTGATGGCTTTGTACACGGCAATCCCCGGCAAGCCGAACAGCAGTAGATAAAACAGCGGCGCGATAACGCCGTCGCTGAGATTTTCCGCCCAGGTTTCCAATCCGGCTTTATAGATTTCGGTTTCGGTCATGTCTTCGGTGTCGCGGCTGACCAGATAGCTTAACGCCTGTTTGGGGTGTTCGGCGGTTAACAATGCGGCGACACTTTTGTGCAGCATATTCATAGCCAGCCCGGTGGAGGCAAGTACAGCCAAAACCATCAGCGATAACCAGGTCGGCAGAAGGCCGCTCAGATAAACCAGCGTGACGCTGATCAATAAGGTCAATGCGATTAAGCCGATCACCAATAGTGCGCCGGGTAGAATCCGGTCGCTGTAAAAGCGTCGCTCAAACGCAGAGATAAAATCACCCATCAACGCCACCGGATGTTTACAGGGGAATTCGCCAAAAA
>CAZAUB010000150.1:0-3851 GCA_964488195.1 uncultured Methylobacter sp.
CCCCAGCGCCCGGTCAATTTCCTCAAACGTGTTATAAAAATGCGGGGAAAATCGTATGCCGCCGCCGCGCAAGGCGCAAACCACGCCGTTTTCCTGCAAATATTTATACAACACTTCGTTTGAAACCGTCCGGTGTTTAAAGATAACAATACCGGATTTCAGCCGACTTTGCTTCGCCGACAATAAAACCAACTGTCCGTTTTTATCAATGGCATCCTTTAAATAATCGGACTTTTCAATAACCATTGATTCGACTGCGGCCATGCCCGTTTCCAGCAATAAAGACAAGCTGGCGGACAAAGCGTGGATGCCCAGCATATTGGGACTGCCGCATTCAAAACGACGGGCGGTGGGGTGAACTTCCCACGGCTTGTTTTCGTAATTATGGGTGTCTTTCATCATGTGCCAGCCGTATTGAGTCAGTTTTAGCTTGTCCCTGGCCTCGGGCGTGGTGTAGAAAACGCCCAAACCTTCGGGGCCGAACATCCACTTATGCCCATCGGCCATCACGAAATCCGCCTGATAAGCCTGCACATCAAACTGCACTGCGCCCAGACTCTGGATCGCATCAATACAAAACAAGATGCCACGCCGCTTGCAGAATTCGCCGATCCTGTCCAAGTCCATACGCAGCCCCGAGGCAAATTGTATGGAACTGATGGTCAATAAGCGCGTGTTGCCATCGACCAGCGCAAATAAAGCATCCTCAGGCGTATCGGCACCTGAATCGACACAGCGCAGATCGGCCTGACGAAATTCCACACCTTGATCGGCCAAGGATTCCCAAGGCAATCTGTTGGAGGGGAATTCCTCATTGCTGGACACAATGTTGTCGCCGGGCCGCCACTCCAAACCGTAGGCGACAAAGGACAAGGCTTCCGAGGTGTTTTTAACCAGCGCAATATCGTCAGCGGAGGGGGCATTTAATAAAGCCTGCAATTGTGTGCGTAATTCGGCTTCCTTGTTCAGCCAGTCCAAATAAAAGTGCGAACCGTAACGGGTGTTTTGTTCGGCAAACTTGATCACCGCCTCGCCGGTTCTTTTAGGCCAGGGACCTACGGCGGCATGGTTAAGGTAAATTAATTCGTCGGTTAGGGGGAATTCGGGGTGTTTCATGGTATCCATCAGTCCAGTAGGCCGGAATAAGTCGGTTCGAGCGATAGTGAGAACTGACGTTTCCGGCAAACACCACCCGGATTCGCCGGACGCCCTTCGACAAGGCTCAGGACAGGCTTGGGAGGTCTTATTCCGGCCTACGCCTAAGCCTATCAATCGCGAACGATGGGCTTCCTTCGTCAGCTCATCCTATTTTTTACATTGATGCTCACTACGACGGTTTAGCCCAAGGGCGGTGCAGCCTTGCGTGCGACCTTTGCCTTGATGTCGGCTTTGGCTTTATGGAAGTTTTTGCTTTTAGCCGGGTGCTTGTCGGTGCTTTTGGCCTGAACAATGTTTTTAGACTGAGCCTTATTCTTGTAAATGGGCTTGATGCTGGTTTTGACCCGGTTGATCGTTTTAGCTTGAGCCTTGTTAATGGCTCTGCTGTTGGTTTTGTGCTTGGGCTTATGGTAACTGCGATTAGAGGTTGTTATTGCATGCGTAGCGCCTCTGTTACCGCAATCCAGTTGGTAGGGCGGGGTGCCTGCCGAATTGGTGGACATGGTGTTGATGTTTCTTGCCGGTTCGACGCTGGTTAGATTGGCGAAACCTGTATCCATTTTTTGCATCATTAACTGGTAGCGTTCTTTGCTGGTCATGCCGCCCATGACCACACCGATCAGATGTTTGCCGTTTTGATGCGCCGCGCCGATCAGGTTGAAACCGGAGCCGCAGGTGAATCCGGTTTTCATGCCTTCGGCACCGGGATAGTTGGCTGTAAACTTGTTGATGCCGCGCAGCTCTGCGCCTTTGAAGTTAAAGCTGTGCGCAGCAAAGTAGTGATAATATTCGGGGAAATTGCGCTGCGCTTTCCAGGCCAGAACGGCCATGTCTCGGGATGTGGTCACTTGCCAGTTGTTGGGTAGGCCGGTTGCGTTCATAAAATGCGAGTTGTACATGCCCAATGAATGCGCTTTTGCGGTCATATTAACGGCAAAGTTCTCTTCAGTGTCGCCCAGATGTTCAGCAAGAACAACCGACGCATCATTCGCAGATCGGGTAATAATGGCTAAAATAGCGTCTTCGACGGTTAAATGTTCGCCGCGTCTTAAACCCAGTTTGCTGTTGGGTTGCTGTGATGCATGAGTTGATGCGGTTAAGGTGTCGTATAGATGAATTTGACCCGCTTTCAACGCGTCAAATGTCATGTACAGCGTCATGAGTTTGGTCAGCGAGGCGGGATACCATGACTGAGTTGCTTCTACTTCGTGCAAGACGTTGCCGTTATCTGCGTCAATAATGATGGCGGCATGGCGGCCATAACTGACATCGGATACGGTGAGCAGCCATACGGCATTTAAAATAAGTAGCGCTAGTTTAACTTTAGTCATTTAAAACTGGTCTCAAAAAAAATCGATAATCAAAAGCATGTAGGGCGGTTTCACTTCGTGCTCTTACGGGTCGCGACACGACTTGCATGGACAGATATTTGCTCCTGCAATATCTGCATTCACCACATCCATGTGGATTATGCAGGAGGTAGAGCAATGCAGGAGCAATTGCCGAGCAAACCGCCACCATCTTCGAAGCTATGGTGGATTGCTTGTCGGCGATAAATTCGCCGGGAGCGAATTTACATTTACCCGAAGGGTGCCGGGCAGGAAAGCCCGGCATGAATCCACCTTACGTATTAATCATAGGCTGAATAGCTACAAACGCAAATTATAAACTGCGATGATTGTAATGCGTAATCGGATTTTTGTTTTCAATAAAAAGCGTGTCCACAGACAACTAAAAACTTATGCATGTGTAAGGCGGCTCTCCCTTGCAAATTCCCCAGAAATTACCGAAGTCGCCTTCTTCGCTGGGCTTCCAGCTCTCTGAAAATGCCTCGAACACTACGCCGCCCCAGCCTTTTTCAGCCAATTTTTTGAAGGTTGATTTAACGACCAGCGCTTGATTTTTCTTGCCTGCAACACCGCATTGCTGCTTGGTAAGTTTATTGATTTCAATGCCGCCTTCGGGGCCGTTCGGCCAGCCGAATTCAGTCAGGATCACTTCTTTATCGGGAAATGTCCGGCGTATATCTTCAAGTCGTGCAATATGAAAATCAGCCGCTTTGTTTGCCGGTGTGCAGGGAAAAACGCCGGAATGTTTGTTTTCCCACCAAGGGAAAATATTGATTCCTATCCAATCGACTTGCGTACCAAAACTGGTTTGGTGGCAGGGCGAAACCCGGTTACACCATTCCCACCAGGTATCTATGGTAGTGATCGGTTGGGATACGCCCGCTTTGCGTAGACCGTCTATGCAACGGGTAATTTCACCATCAAAAGCATAGTCGTGGCGGGTTCTGACTTCGGAGCCGCAGCTTAATTTTATGATGGTTTTGGGAAAGGCTTTTGCCACCTCAATGCCGCCGACTATGGATCGCGAATTGACGGCGATGTCATCATCCAGCCAAATGATCGCAATGACTTTAAGATGCCTAGCCTCGGCGGCGGCAAAGGTATATTCCAGACCATTCATGACCCCGTAAGTCATGATGCAGCGAAAAGGGGTTTCTTTAACTAATTTATCCAGCAGTTCATTAATTAATTCTTTGGACGGATGAGCGCCATAATCGGGGTTAAGCTTGCCCACATAGGGGCTAAAGGCGGCGCACTGTAATGCGTCTTTATGGGTGGATTTTTTGGGCTGTTCGCGTGCTGATGCGCTTTGGCTCACAACCAGCGTGATGGAAACTACAATGA
>CAZAUB010000150.1:3951-6416 GCA_964488195.1 uncultured Methylobacter sp.
CGCCCAGGCGAATGAATTCGCCCCTACAATTTATTTTTTATGACAAAAAACGGGATAATGCAACCTATCAATGCACAAAGAATCAATACAGCCCAGGCTGTTTGCCCCCAATCTACCGGATAAATATCGGCTTTGACCGGCTTGCTGATGCCGGGAATGCTGGGTAAATCAACATCGCCGCCATCGACTTTTAATTGCGCCTTCATGCCTTTTTCCATGTGTTGCGCCAATTCGCAATGCACAAGATAGGTTTTTTTCTGGCTGGGCACAATCAGTGAGGCCCTCAATTCGCCTTGCCCGTAGAGTTCCAGATGAAACATGCCCTGAGGGTACAAATAGCCCGGCAAGCCGTGAATCATTAATTGATGGCGGATCTGGTCATCATTGATGAAGGTGATGTTGATCCGGGAGCAGGGCGCAACATCCCATTCCTGATTGTCGAAAGCAAACATTTTGCCGGGAAATTTCAGCGCGTGTTTCTGACCGGCATGGATGGTGATATTGACGTCGCCGGAAATCTTCGGGCAGTCTTTGGGGAGATTGTCGCTATTGGCATTCATGATCATGCCTTTTTCATCCATCATCATGCTGCCGTGATGCATCATTGCCATGGTTTCATCCCCCTGTACCGCTTGGGCGTACAAGCCCAGCATCATCAGGAGTGTCGTTAATAATTTCATAGCTTTTGTTTCCGTTTGTAAACCAGCACCACAAAAATAAATAGCCCTATGCCTAATCCCGCTGCCAAGCCAAAAATAATGATGCGAACGTAATCTGGCGCAATCAATCCCGCTTCACCCAGTAACGGCGCAAAATCACCCTCACCCCAGACCGCCTGTTTTTTGGCATAGTAATCTTTGTTAAACACCTGATCGAGCAAGGCATCATGCATTTTCGGCATGCCTTGCTCATCAATCAACGGCTTGTAGGCCAGGATTGCGATGTTGCCGCCGGGCTCCATGCCGTCGGTGGTGGTGCCGGTCGGCACATGGTCATGAAACATCCACAGGCCGGGGCCGTAACTGTGCAAACCGTCGTTGCGGGTTTGTAAATGCAGATCGAGCCGTTGTGCCGGAGCAATGTCGAATACATCCCGCGTTATCTGTGATCCAATCGGTTGATCAACGCCGTCATAAGCCGTGATAGTAGCCTTATGCCCGTGGATATGCAGCGCTACCAAAGAGCGCTGGGCGTTGGCGATATGCAGTTTTATATCTTCATTTTCATTGGCGACGATCAATCCGTCCCGTAGCGTGTAGGGGAAGGAATGGCCGTTCAGCATGAAGTAGTTTTCAAACGATTCGGTCATATTGTATTCGCGGCTCATCCGGTGTGCGATAAGCCTTGGGTCATTCGCATTCTGGATGATTTGCGCCAGTTTTTTATCGACGGACTGATAATACAAATCATATTCCTGACTGTAGGATTTTTGCACTGCAACGGAAGGATGACGTACTTGTCCCGCACCGATATTAAAGGTTTGCACCCAGTTATCAGGGCGATTTTCTTCGACGATAAACATGCCGTTCAAACCCATCATAAAATGCTGGGCGGTTTGCACATGGCAATGATAAAACATGCTTCCGGCATGCCGGGGCTGGATTTCATAGGTGTGGCTTTTGCCGGGGAACACCGGGTGTTCTTCCATACCGTCATTATCGTCACCGGCAGCGGTTTCCCAGGAATGATCAACACCATGAAGATGGATGGTGTGCGGTAAATAATGGGTGTTTTCCAGCGTGATATAAACCTTGTCGCCCTGCTCAACCCGAATCACCGGCGATGGTGCCCGCAGCAGCGGATTGGCGACCAGCGAATTGAAATTTTTAAGCGCCATCCCGCTGGATTTGGGCGCGAAAACCCAAAGCCCCGGCTGGATGCCGGGGGCAATGTCATAAGTGTTGATCAGAAACTCGCCATCGGGACTCGCGCCGTTAAGCTCCACGACTTCCAGTTTAATGCGAATGATGTCGGGATCGCCATCGCCGTCCAGATCGTCGGTCATGGTCAACGCATCCTGAGCCAGATGCGTCTGCATCAAGGTTTGCATCGACACATTGTTGGTGCCTTTAACTGCAACCGCAATGTCGTAAGGATTATCCGGCTCGCAGGATGGTGCTTCATCGATTTTTACGCCATCAATAACTTGCGCTTGCCGCCATTCGGGATGCTCATTGGAGCAAGGCTTTTCTACCGCAACGGTTTCAGCTGTCCGGTTAAAAACGGTCGCAGGCGGTGTAATACCGGCTTTCTGTGTCGGTGTCGGTACAAAATAAACGGCAACGGCGACTAATGCAGGGATAAGCAGCATTGCTAGAAGGAGGAGGAATCTTTTGGACATATAACGACAGAAAGTTTTTCAAAGAAAAGCTATTGTAAATGCCTGCCAAGTTAAAACCTAGGGGCATTTTTAAATGCTGTAAAGGCGGCTTTCATGCGAAGGACGATAATGAACGAGGCGAACA
>CAZAUB010000151.1:0-6407 GCA_964488195.1 uncultured Methylobacter sp.
GCATCTTCATCAACGGAAGGCGCATAACTGAGAATGCCGATCTTGCTGAACATATAAGCCACGGAACCGTCTGTGCCTAAGTTGCCGCCTGCTTTAGAAAAAGCATGACGCACTTCGCCAACGGTACGGTTACGATTATCGGTCAGGCAATCGACCATTACCGCCGTACCGCCGGGGCCGTAGCCTTCATAGCGAACGACTTCGTAATTAACACCTTCCAACGCGCCAGCCGCTTTTTTGATCGCGGTATCAATGGTATCGCGGCGCATATTTGCACCTAAGGCTTTATCCACCGCAGTGCGTAAAGCAGGATTGCTTGCCGCATCCGGCCCACTGGTTTTTACCGCTACGGTAATTTCCCGCAGCATTTTAGTGAAAATTTTGCCACGTTTAGCATCCTGCCCTGCCTTACGATGCTTGATATTAGCCCATTTACTATGCCCAGCCATTGACTCTCTCTAAAGTACAGTTAATTTAATTACGTAGGTTGGGTTAGCGTAGCGTAACCCGACAAACCAATGCTGCCTCATCGTTGGGTTACGGCGCAAAAAGACGCGCCTAACCCAACCTACGCTCTACAGATTTATAAAATATGCGCCAGTATCGAAACCAAACTGGGCTCGGCGCAATAAAAATCGGCTTGCTCACGGACAACCGGTCGGTCAACCACGCCGCCGAAACCGATCACAACGGCTCCGGCCTGCTTGGCTTCCATATCGGTCTTGCCGTCGCCTATCATAACCAGTGAACCCTGCGACTTAAGCAACCGTCTGCAAATTTCGGCTTTGCCGCCCGATCTCGCCAGTGGCGATTCCTGGTCATAATCACGATAACTGCCATCAGCATTAAAATAAATATCGACTGCATGAACCTGAGCCTCAGGCAAACCTAAATACCTTGCCAACGGCAATATAGCCTGGCGGAGCCCACCACTGATAATATGCAGCTCCTTGCCCGGTGCCGTTAAAGCCTCAAACACCTCTTTAACGCCATCGACTATCTGCTCAATATACAAATCAGCCAGCCAGTCGATGCTGTCCTGATCCGGCCTGATCAACGACAACCGCTGTTCATAGACCGCTTCCAGCAACACCTCGCCGTTCATCGCCGCGTCGGTCAGTTTGGACATTTCCTCGCCCAAGCCGACACGTCCGGCGAGCTCGTCGATACCTTCTATTTTGCTTAAGGTACTGTCGCAATCAAAGCAGATGACATCAAAACTCATAAGTTAATCTGGATAGCCTTATGTACAGCAGGGATATGACAGAGTTGCTGCAACAAATCGTCTGTCAAAGGCTCGGAAACACTGATAACCGCCATCGCCCGCTGCTGCTCATCCGCCGTACCCACTTGCATTCTGGAAATATTGATGTCCGCATTGCCAAGCACCGTGCTGATCGCCGAAATAACGCCCGGCTTGTCATCATGCTGGGTCACCAATAAGGTTCCTTCGGGCACTACCTCAATATCGAACTGGTCGATACACACCAGACGGGGATGACAGCCGCCCAACAAGGTTCCCGCCAGCGTAATCGTACCATCTGCACAATGCCCGGTAACCCGGATCAGCGACAAATAATCCTGAGTTTCTTCAGTTTTCGATTCAACCAGAACAATGCCCTGGCGTTTGGCAATATTTTCGGCATTAACCCGGTTTACCGGTGTTGAAAATTGCCCGCTTAACACGCCGATCAATGTCGCGACTGAAACCGGCCGCGCCTCAACCTCGGCCGCCCTGCCCAGCAACGCGACTTCGATTTTTTCTATCGGCTTGGTCGCCAGCCCCACCAGCACCTTGCCCAGGATATTGGCCAGCGTCATAAATTCGTGCGATTTTTTCAGCTCTTCTGCTGACACTCTGGGCAGGTTCAACGCATTAACCGCTTCGCCGGTCTTTAAAAACGTGACCGCCTGCCTGGCAATTTCGACACTCACCGCCACCTGCGCTTCGCTGGTCGATGCGCCCAAATGCGGAGTGAAAACGATATTATCCAGCTCCAGCAACGGCGAATTGGCAGGCGGCTCATTTTCATAAACATCGAGCGCAGCACCGGCTATTCGGCCGTTTTTCAACGCATCGTACAGCGCGGCCTCGTCAATTAAACCGCCTCTGGCGCAGTTGATAATCATCGCCTCTTTTTTCATGACCGCCAGCTGTGCGCTGCCGATTACATTGCGGGTTTTTTCAATTAACGGGCAATGTAGGGTCAAATAATCCGCTCTGCTCACCAGCTCGTCCAGACTGACCGACTCGACACCCAGATCTTCGAATATTTCAGGCGCTACAAACGGATCATAGGCAATCACTTGCATTTTCAAGCCCAAACCGCGCTGTGAGACGATCCGCCCGATGGTGCCGAAACCGAGTATCGCCAGCGTTTTATGGGCAATTTCCGAACCCATCAACTTGGAGCGCTCCCATTTCCCGGCGCGAACCGAACGATCCGCCGTCGGCAAATGCCGACTCAGCGACATCATATGCGCAACCGCCAATTCGGCAGTCGTTGTCGCATTGGCATCAGGCGTATTCATCACAATAATCCCCAGTTCCGTTGCAGCAGGAATATCGACATTATCGACACCGATACCGGCGCGGCCTATCAGCTTGAGGTTCTTTGCCGCCTGCAAAACTTTTTTGGTCACCTGGGTATCGCTGCGAATCAACAGCGCATCATAATCCCCGATGATGTTGCACAGCTGATCCTCATTGAGCCCGGTCTCAATATGTATTTGTATGCCGGACTGATCGTTTAAATAATTGATACCAGCTTCTGCTAATTTGTCGGAAATAAGAATTTTTTTCAAAGGAATGTACCGGAAAAAGGTTATGCATTAAAAATATAATGTAGTTTAACAGATTTACGCGCAGGGCAATTGCACCCTGCGGTTATAAAGGATTTTTTACAATCTCCAGCCTTAATTACCGTGATAATAACCATCTGGGGATGGTTTGCGTATCGGCGTTGGCGTTGATTCCGGCACGAGTGTTGGCGATTGCGTAGACTCAGATTCTGACGCTTCCACGATAGGAGGCAAGCGTTCGTAAATTGCAATGGGCTCTCCGCTCTGCTCTTTAAGCGCTTTATTTAAAGCTTGTTGATCAAAATCAGGCATTTCCTGCACCGCGCTTGTAGGGGCGACCGGCCGGTCGCCCCTACCGGCATACGCACCATCCCTAGCGGTATTATTGGCTTTTTCGATCAAGCTTAGCGCAGTAGCAAAGCGCTGATCCAGCGTCGTTTCTTCACCCTCCAAATCTGGATGCGCTTCGACATAAAGCACATTGTCCAGCCAGCCAACCTTGATCGGCTGTTTAACAATATAGACGGGGGTTCCGACTGAAACCATGTCGTACAACTCCTCGACATCTTCAGGATACATACGAACGCAGCCATGGGTAATCTGCATGCCGATACCATGAATCTTATCTATATCGGTACCGTGGATCCGATATTCTCCGGGCAGATCCAGATGCAATGCGCGTGAGCCCAGCGGATTGTGCGGCCCCGGAGGAACAATAAGCGGCAGAGGATCGCCATTGGCGGCATGTTCACGCCTGATTGATTCTGGCGGATGCCATGCAGGATTCATGATTTTTCGCGCAACTTTGGTTTTGCCCAATGGCGTCTTCCAATCCTGCCTGCCGACGCCATGCGCATAAGACATAACCTGCCGGGGCGCCTCACCCTTTTTAGTCGGCGGGTAATAATACATGCGGTATTCGGAGATATTTAAGGTAATTCCGTTATGAGGCGAATCCGGCAAAATACGTCTGTTAGATAAGCGAACAATCTCACCTTTTTTAACCAGCCAGCGATCAACATCCGGGTTCAATCTGACGACTTCCGTTTGCCCCAAAAGAAAGCGGCGCGCCACATCCAACAAGGTTTCGTCCTGATCTGCGCGGGTTATCGCCATACCGTCAGGATATTGAGTGATTACGCTATCTTTGCTGTTTTCCGGCATTGCATAAGTTGTAGCATTTGCATGACCGCCAATGACAGACAATAAGATAGTAAAGCTAAGTAGTGCGCGAATATTCATTGCGATAAATTTCTCAGAAAACACCATATAAAAAATAATAATTCTTTTCAACAACCAACGTTATTAGTTGGTTATAGGTACCAATAAATCAGCACCTACAGCCTATCCCTCAGGTAATTACTCAAGTTCTGCCAATCTAAAAAAACTCCTTATGTTATCATGCAAGGCTCACTCAAGCATAATTTTGTTGATTTTATTGACTTATTTTGGAGATTATCGCTACTCCCCCTATAATTCAGCCAATTCAATAAATTCAACCCAATAACAAGAGACCGCCCTATGTCCCTACCAATTTTTCGCAGCAAACATATTACCTCGGATGATGAAGCAGGCAGTGGCCTCAAGCGTTGCCTGTCCAAATGGGATTTGGCCTTTCTCGGCATCGGCGCAATCATCGGCACCGGCATCTTTGTATTGACCGGAGTCGCCGCCGCCACCCAATCCGGGCCTGCCGTGATGCTGTCATTTGTTATCGCCGGGCTCGCCTGCGCTTTTGCCGCCTTGTCCTATGCCGAATTATCCGCTTCGGTCGGCGGCTGCGGCAGCGCCTACGGCTACAGCTATGTCGCTTTCGGCGAGATATTTGCCTTTATCATCGGCTGGGACTTGCTGCTGGAATACAGCCTTGCCGTAGCCACAGTCGCCAACGGCTGGTCGGGCTATTTTAACAACGCACTGACCGCCATCGGCATACCGTTGCCGGAGATGCTGACCAAATCCCCCAAACTCGGCGGCTTGATCAACCTGCCCGCAACCGCCATTATTTTGATATTGATGATGTTGCTGATTATGGGCGTCAAACACAGCGCCAAAGTCAACAACGCGATGGTGTTTGTAAAATTGCTCACCATCACTGTCTTTATCGCCGTTGCCGCGTTCAACGTCCACCCGGAAAACTGGTACCCCTTCATGCCGTTCGGCTGGTTCCAAACACTGCCTGACGGCAAAACCACCGGCGTCCTGGCCGGCGCGTCCTTGGTGTTTTTCGCCTACGTCGGCTTTGATGCAGTGTCCACCGCCGCCGAGGAAGCCAGCGATCCGCAACGCGACCTGCCTTTTGGCATCGTCACCTCGCTGGGCTTTTGCACCGTGATCTATATCCTGGTATCCGGCCTGCTGACCGGCGTCGTCAACTATACCGAACTCAACGTATCCTCGCCAGTCGCCCACGCGCTGAATCTGCTCGGTTACAACTGGGCATCGGCGCTGATCTCAACCGGTGTTATTGCAGGCCTAACCACCGTCATGCTAGTGTTGTATTACGGACTGACCCGCATCATCTTCGCGATGTCCCGCGACGGCCTGCTCTCGCCGTTCTTTAGCGAAGTGAATCCCAAAACCCAAACCCCGGTACGCGTCATCGTGTTATGCGGCATCATCATGGCGATAGCCGCAGGCTTCATACCGCTCGGCGATCTGGCCGAACTGGTCAACATCGGCACCTTGGCCGCATTCGTACTGGTCTGTTTAGGCGTATTAGTGCTACGCATCACCAAGCCGGACATGAAACGCCCGTTCCGCTCGCCGTTCAGCCCGTTATTTCCCGTACTGGGCATGTTGTCCTGCACCGCGCTGATGGCATTTTTACCTTCACTAACATGGCTGCGCTTCGTGATCTGGCTGGTTATTGGCTTGATTGTTTATTTTTCTTATTCTGTGCATCACAGTAAGTTGGCGAAAGACAAACAGTAGGGTACAAGGCTTGCAAACCATGGCGAACAAAGGTTATAACCCTCTTATTGCCGTTCAAATGGCTTTGGCTGGGGAATTAGAATCGATGAGGGGCGAGTAGTTACAGGAAATGGATAACTCAGCACACTCTCATAGTGTCAGAGCTGATCCAATGGACTCAACACCCCCCTGCCGCCTTTATTCAGCACATGGGTATAAATCATCGTCGTACTGACATCGGAATGCCCCAACAACTCCTGCACCGTGCGGATGTCGTAGCCCGCTTCCAGCAGATGTGTCGCAAACGAATGCCGCAACGTATGTGGCGTTGCCGGTTTGGCAATCCCCGATACCTGCACCGCTTTCTTCATCGCCCGTTGCAATAATTTCTCGTCAACATGATGGCGGCGCTCCACGCCACTGCGCGGATCAACCGAATAGCTGCCGGAAGGAAAAATATACTGCCAGCACCATTCTGTTGCCGCATTCGGATATTTTCTCGCCAACGCGTCCGGCAGAAAAACATTGGTTTTGCCGATACGTTTGTCATCTTCAAACAACATCCGCCGCTGTTCCAAATGTACCTGCAATCCAGTCATCACCGAAGTCGGTAGCATCGTTACCCTATCCTTTCCGCCCTTGCCTTCGCGGATCAGAATCTCACTACGCTCAAAATCCACATCCTTAACCCG
>CAZAUB010000152.1:0-3930 GCA_964488195.1 uncultured Methylobacter sp.
CCGAAATGGTCAAAATAAAACACGCTTATGAGCAGGGGATCAAGGCTGAACAGGGGATTGAATTTTAAAAAGCGGATTATTCATAGGTATTGTCGGCTAAGTGTTGTAAGGGGCAAGATTTTGAACCGGTACGGCATATAAGTTGTTGAGGATAGATGGTATATAGAGAATTTTAAGGTAAATACGCCGGGCAACCTGTAAAATGGTTGGCGATTGTCACAACGAGGAGAAGAAAAATGTCTGAAGTACAAAAAATCATGATAGCTGTTGTTGGGGCTTTTGTAATAGGCTTTGTTATGGTCGGCTTAAGTAAAGAAGACCAGCCTATTGAACAAGTAGAAGCCGCAGCGAAGATTAGAAATAATGTTGCAATGCAAACGATGGCAAGTGAAAAATGCCCGCCGAAAATCCAGGCAGCAACAGGAGAGCAAGTATATTTCCCTACCGAAGTCTTGAGTGATAAGGAAACCTATGTCACGTTGAAGTGGGCGGGTGAAAATGCTAATAAGGGCGGCTTTAAACTCGCATCGTGCACATTGCACGCGTCTTTGGGTGGAATTTCGGAGTTAATTATTGATGATAAAGTCATCATAAAGAAAAAAATCTAGGTTACATGGCATTCTGGTTGAATTATGCGCTCTTGCATGGTTTCAATCGGGATCATCTGTTTTGCAGATCATTAGATTGATTCACCAAATGATAGGTCAGTGTTTCTATATAGTCACTCGGGTAAATCAACTGTAAAACGCAGACGAACAAGGCTAACGCCCCTAATCTACATTCAGGTAGATAAGGTTAAAACAACAAAAAAGAAATTTTTATGACAAAAACAATGATTAAGGGAGTTTTAAAAACATGGAAAGAAGACCGGGGATTCGGCTTCATCAGTCCTGATGATGGCGGGAAAGATATTTTTATTCATATCTCGGCGCTGAAGGGAACGAGTCGCCGCCCAGTGACCGGCGATGTTATTTATTACCAGAGCACAAGAGATAATCGGGGCAAGTACAAAGCGATTAATGCCTATATTGAAGGCGTGGAAATTCTGGAAGACAAAACCGCAGGATTTTTTAATACCAAGAAAGGTATCATGCTGATAGCGCTGGCTTTACTGGCTATTGTCGCTGCGGTTGTCGCGCTCAACTTAGCGCCTTAATCGTAGCGGAAGCTTTTCTACAAGCCGATGTAGCGCAAGCATCGGCTTGTTTATAAGCGATTAAATATACGGTGTTAAGATAATGAATTTATATTTTCTTCTTATCAGCGCTGCTGTACTGAGTCTTATTTATTTTGCGATCAAGGCTAATAAAGTCAGGCAACTTAAATATATCGAACAATATTACTTTCATAAAGGCATACGTCATAAATTATCACAAAAGCACCCGCAGTTAACCGAGCAACAGCTTGATATGGTTTTTCAGGGCTTGAGGGACTATTTTCGTATTTGTCACCGGGCGAAAAACCGCATGGTGTCGATGCCGTCTCAAGTCATTGATGATGCCTGGCATGAGTTTATTCTTTCTACCCGTATTTATGAAAAGTTCTGCAACAAGGCGCTGGGGCATTTTTTACATCACACGCCCGCCGAGGCCATGCCTACGCCGACTCTGGCGAAGGATGGCATTAAACGGTCATGGCGGTTGGCGTGTGCGCTGGAACAGATAAATCCTAAAAAGCCGGTTCGATTGCCGCTTATTTTTGCAATGGACGGCTTGTTAAACATAGATAATGGCTTTACCTATCAGTTAGACTGTAAAAAGAATGCAACGGGCGGTTATTGCGCCAGTCATATCGGTTGTTCTTCCGGTTGCGGCGGTTCTTCCGGCAGTTCGAGCGATGCAACAGATTCCGGTAGTTCGGGCGATTCGTCAGGTTGCAGCAGTGGTTGCGGAGGCGGCTGCGGTGGTGGCGGTGACTGAACGGTACTTATCGACATAGACACATATTGCATTGAGGGCTTGTAATGACCGATTCACAAAAATGGCTGGTTTTCGCTTTTATCGCAGGCTCAGCCTGGCTGGTTTACCTGTTGGCACCGGTGTTGATGCCGTTTGCATTCGCGGCGATGCTGGCTTACCTCGGCGATCCGCTAACCGATAAGCTGGAAACCTATCGATTATCCAGAACCAACGCAGTGCTGGTGGTTTTTTCGGTGATGACGCTGGTCTTTGTGCTGGTTTTATTGTTGCTTGTCCCCCTTTTGGAGTATCAGGTCGAGCATTTTTTGACTAATCTCCCGGCCTATGTCGCCTGGTTGAATGAGACCGTCATTCCCTGGGCGCAGAGACGATTTCATTTGGGTATCAGGCCGGTTAATCTCAATCAGATTGTTAATCTTGTTAAAAGTCATTGGGAACAAGCGGGCGGCATTGCCGCGACGGTAATGAGTTCGGTTTCCCATTCCGGCGGCGTGATAGCGGCATGGCTGATGAATCTGCTGTTAATTCCGGTGGTCACTTTTTATTTATTGCGCGATTGGGATGACTTGGTTATCAAAGTCCATGATTTATTGCCCCGGCGTGTAGCGCCTACCGCCACCAAGCTTGCGGGCGAAGTCGATACGGTATTGGCGGCTTTTGTCCGGGGGCAGTTTTATGTGATGTTGGCCTTGGGCTGTATTTACAGTATTGGGCTGTGGATGACCGGCCTCGATCTGGCTTTGTTGATAGGCATGCTGGCCGGTCTGGTCAGTTTTGTTCCTTATCTGGGGGCAATTGTCGGCATCGTTATGGCCTGTATAGCGGCCCTGGTGCAATTTCATGAATTAATAAATCTGGTGCCGGTCGGCATTGTTTTTATAATCGGGCAATCTCTGGAAGGCATGGTGTTAACGCCCATGTTAGTGGGCGATAAAATCGGCTTGCATCCGGTTGCGGTTATGTTTGCGGTATTGGCCGGTGGTCAGTTATTTGGTTTTCTGGGCATCCTGCTGGCATTACCTGTCGCCTCGGTCATTATGGTGTTGTTACGGCATGTGCATGATTTATATCGGTACAGCGATTTTTACGGTCGACAATGAGCATCAGATCTGTTGTTTTTGTACTCTGCATGGCGCATTTGCTGGGTGATGTGTGCTTGGCCAGCGATCAAAAGCGGGAAGCCGAATTTGCCGAAGGCATTAACAAGACCTTGGCTATGGGCAAGGCGGTCTGGCTGGAGTCCGAAGGAAAAAAAATCCTCGGTCTTTATACCCAAACAGAAAAAGTCACCAGCAAGGGCGCTGTTATTATTCTTCACGATATGGGCGGACATCCCGATCAGCAGCAACTGATTTACGGGTTAAGAGTCTTTCTGCCCGAGCATAACTGGGCAACGCTTGCACTGCAAATGCCGGTTAGGGAAGCAGGCGTTGAAAGGGAAGATTATTATGCGTTGTTTCCGGAGGCTGCGGCGCGGATTCAGGCCGGAATTAGCTATGCAAAGAGCAACGGTGCAGAAAATATCGTTGTGGTCGGTTATGGTTTGGGCGGGCTGATGGGCATCTATGCGCTGAGCGAGCAGGTGGCGGATATTAAAGCGCTGGTGACCATCAGTTTGCCGGTGCCGGCAACCGAAAACAAAGCTGCCCAAACGCTGGAGTTTATCAAGAAGATCAGGATTCCGATGCTGGATATTTATGGCGCAATAGATGTGTCGGATGTTATAGATAGCGCCAGGGATAGACGTTTGGCGGCAAAAGAAAATATGGGCTACCGGCAGATTAAAATCAATGATGAAGGCCATGCTTACCTGCATGATGAAGGCCTGCTTGTTAAGCGGATATACAGCTGGCTGGGGGTGACTGTGGTGGCTGCTCCTGCTGCTCCATCCCAAGAAGCCGCGCCTGCGCCAGTTGCCCAATGACACTAGAAAAGTAGTGACTATTCAGCCACAGATTGTCACAGATGCACACTGATAAACTGAAATATAAAAAACTTATCCCTTTTATTA
>CAZAUB010000152.1:4030-6378 GCA_964488195.1 uncultured Methylobacter sp.
ATTAAATGGATTTATCTTAAGTTGGCATGTTGCCCCGCCCCGCTTGCTTTAAATCCGTTGTGCTGTGTTGATCTGTGGCTGAATAGTTACGATTTCTTTAGTTTTTTTCGTGTCTTTCGTGCTTTTCGTGGACTAACTGTGGTTTCTGATCGATGGTGAAAGTAGGCCTTGAACAGGCCTAAATCTGTTACAATGTACGGCTAAAACAGCAGTGCAATGTCGAGCACTATGCATTAACACTATCATAACAAGTTGAAATATAAGTGGATTTAAAACATATAAGAAATTTTTCCATTATCGCGCATATCGATCATGGTAAATCAACGCTGGCGGATCGTTTTATTCAGATTTGCGGCGGTTTAAGCGCCAGGGAAATGTCCGCACAAGTGCTCGATTCGATGGATATTGAAAAAGAGCGCGGCATCACCATTAAAGCGCAGAGTGTCACGCTGGATTTTAAGGCGAAAGACGGTGAGACCTATCAGCTTAACTTCATCGATACCCCTGGGCATGTGGATTTTTCTTATGAAGTTTCCCGGTCTTTAGCGGCTTGCGAAGGCGCGCTGCTGGTCGTTGATGCGGCTCAAGGCGTTGAGGCGCAAAGCGTTGCCAACTGCTATACGGCGATAGAGCAGGGGCTGGAAGTGGTGCCGGTGCTGAATAAAATCGATTTGCCTTCTGCCGAGCCTGAGCGGGTGCAGGCTGAAATAGAAGAGGTGATCGGTATTCCGGCTGACGAGGCGCTGATGATCAGCGCTAAAACCGGCTTGGGTGTTGAGGATGTGCTGGAACAGCTGGTGCTTAAAGTTCCGCCGCCTCAAGGTAATATTGATGGCCCGTTACAGGCGTTGATTATCGACTCCTGGTTCGACAGTTATCTGGGCGTGGTGTCGCTGGTTAGGATTATGCATGGCAGCATACGCAGAAAGCAGAAGATCACCATCATGTCCACAGGCAAGTCGTTCATCGCCGAGAAGGTCGGGGTTTTTACGCCCAAGCGGCTGGAAAAGGATATTTTAAATACCGGCGAAGTCGGCTATGTCGTGGCCGGCATTAAAGACATTTTCGGTGCACCGGTCGGCGATACCATTACCTGGACGGACAATCCGGCTGCCGAACAACTCACCGGATTTCAAAAAGTTCAGGCGCGCGTTTTCGCCGGCTTGTATCCGGTCAGTTCTGATCATTATGAGGATTTACGTGAGGCGCTCAACAAGTTAAATCTCAATGATGCTTCCTTGCATTTTGAGCCGGAAACGTCCCAAGCTTTGGGTTTCGGTTTTCGCTGCGGTTTCCTCGGTATGTTGCACATGGAAATTGTGCAGGAGCGCTTGGAAAGGGAATACGATGTCGATCTGATCACGACAGCGCCTACCGTTATCTATGAAGTCATTACCCATAATGACCAAGTTTTGATGATCGATAATCCGGCTAAACTGCCGGATATGGGCACCGTCAAGGAAATCAGGGAGCCTATTATCCGGGCTAATATTCTGGTGCCGCAGGCTTATCTGGGCGGCGTCATCACGCTGTGTATAGAAAAGCGCGGTGTGCAAAAAGACATGCAGTACGTCGGCAGGCAAGTGTCGCTACATTATGAGATGCCGCTCAGCGAAGTGGTGCTGGATTTCTTCGATCGGTTAAAGTCAGTGAGTCGGGGTTTTGCATCGTTTGATTATGAGTTTTTGCGTTTCCAGCCTGCCGATCTGGTCAAACTGGATGTGTTGATCAACGCTGAAAAGGTGGACGCACTGTCTATCATCGTGCATCGTGATCTAAGCCATAACCGGGGCCGGGATTTGGTTGAGAAGATGAAAGACTTAATTCCACGGCAAATGTATGAGGTTGCGATACAGGCGGCCATCGGCTCCAAGGTGATCGCCCGATCCACCGTTAAAGCGATGCGGAAAAATGTGATTGCCAAATGTTACGGCGGGGATATTAGCCGTAAGAAAAAATTGCTGGAAAAACAAAAAGCCGGTAAAAAACGCATGAAGCAGGTCGGCAATATTGAGATTCCTCAAGAGGCATTCCTGGCTGTTTTGCAGCTTAACAAAGAATGAAGATCAGGTTAAAGGCAAAAGGCGCAAGGCGAAAAAAACCAGACTTCAAGTACATCGCCTTTAGCCTTTAGCCTTTAGCCCTTCGCCTTTAACCATTCACCTGAACATATGAACATGGACTACGATTTTTCCTTTTTTCTTGCCGTCGCCACGCTGGTTACCGGTGTAATCTGGGGTGGGTACTTGCTGGTGCTCAAAGCTAGGGGAGAGGTTTTTGATGAAGAAAATGAACCCATACTGGTCGAGTATGCGCGTTCTTTTTTTCCGGTTGTGCTGATTGTGTTA
>CAZAUB010000153.1:0-6374 GCA_964488195.1 uncultured Methylobacter sp.
CCGCCAAAATTCTGACATTGAGCTTGATTTTTTTATGACTGCCCAAACGCTCAACTTCCTTTTCTTGCAATACCCGCAATAATTTTGCCTGCAAAGCTAAATCCATTTCGGCTATTTCATCCAGCAACAAGGTGCCGCCCTGCGCTTGTTCGAATTTTCCCGACATGGCCTGAACGGCTCCAGTGTAAGCGCCTTTTTCATAACCGAACAACATCGCTTCCAGCATGTTTTCAGGAATAGCCGCGCAATTCACCGCGATAAAAGGCCCTTGATAATGCGTTGAATTCTGATGGATATAGCGGGCAATAACCTCTTTACCTGTTCCGCTTTCGCCCTGCAACAACACGGTAACATCGGTTTTAGCGACTTTGGTAATCAGCGCATAGAGTTTTTTCATGCTTTCGTCTTGCACAACGCGCTGATTGTCCGCTGTATTGGCCGCTGTCGGATTGGCTACCACATAATCAGCCACCTTGTTGACCAGCGCCGCTGCATCAAACGGCTTGATAAGATAATCGGACGCGCCTGCCTGCATGGCCTCAACGGCCTTGGGAATGGTTCCGAAAGCGGTCATCAGCAGCACCGGTGTTTTAGAATATTTATGCTGCATATTTTTCAACAATTGAAATCCGTCCATAACCGGCATCTGCACATCGCTGACGACCAATTTAAACTGTCCATGCTCCAATTTGATTAATGCTTCAGTGCCGTTACGTGCGGAAACCACTCGATAACCGCCTATCTCCAGGGTGTCGCAAAGCGCTTCGCATAAAGACAGATCATCCTCAACTACCAACACATCATACTGTTTCATGGCTCAACTCTCTCTGATTGTGGCTTTGATGGTGATTTTTACCGGACAAATCTGTCTGGAACAGATTTGCATTTACCCGAAGGGCATCAGGCAGGATAGCCTGATGTGAAAAACCGCCCGGCAACAGACTAAATGCCTGATTGATACAGGGCAGGACTAATGAAAAAACAGTACCCTGACCCAAAACCGACTCAACATGGACATCGCCGCCATGAGCCTTCACTACGCTGTCGACAACTGCCAAACCCAAACCGGTACCTTGGGGCTTGGTGGTAAAAAACGGCTCAAAAATTCGCTGACATAGCTTTTGATCAATGCCGGGGCCATCATCCTTAATAACGATCCGAAGCTTAAAGCCATCCAGCTGAACCACGGAGATCTGTATGCATCCTGCCTGCCCTACGGCATCAACCGCATTGTTCAATAAATTAAGCAGCGCACCGCGCAAGGCATTTTCATTACCCAGCATTACATCATCTTGTACTTCATTAATAATCTGTAAATCAATCCCGCCACTACCGGTATACTCTTTCACCGTTTCCCGAAGATGATTCAATAGCTCGGCCAATGAAAAAGTCTCCATCGCCAAGCGTCCGTCTTTGGCAAAAATCAACATATCGTTAACCTGTCGTTCCAAATATTGCAGACGTTCAAGAATTTTTTGCGAAAACCGCTGCCGCTTTTCATTATCCAGTGCCGGACTGCTCATTTGCGATGCGTAGAGTATTGCTGTCGCCAACGGCGTTCTAACCTGATGCGCCATACTTGCCACCATTTCCCCCATGGCCGATAATTGCTTTTGCTGATTCAGCATATCCTGCAAATTTCGCATTTCACTGACATCCGATAGCAAAATAATTTGCCCTGAATCGGCAGGGTCATTGCAGGCAACGTCTCTACTGACAGTCATGTTCACCCGTTTGCCATTACTCAATTGATGCTCATGAGGATTACCAACAACAGGAATCAGACTGCGGGCGACGACATCGAGCCAGTCCAGACCAATCAACGGTACGCCTAAAAAATATGTCGCTACCGCATTACAATCCAAAACCTTTCCGTCCACATCCAGCACAATGACGCCGGCGGGAAGCGCTGCCAGTATTTTTTCCAAGCGACTGGCCAGCTTTTCTTTTTCTTCAAGGGTTTTAAGTCGTTCACTATGGGCAAAGGCAAGTTCACCATGCAATTTAGCAACCTGTTCTTCCAGCCCTTGATAAGAAACAGATAAATTCTGGGATAGCTCGTTAAAAATGCGGAATGCATCGGTAAGCTGTTCGGTTTTCTGCTTTTTCTGAGTGTTATGAGTATTCATGTCTCTGATTGCCCTAATTTTCTACAAACGTAAATTTACTAAAAAATAAGCAAAAATCAGACCACATATTAAATCTTTCTCTTTCAACAGCTTAAAATTTAATGCCAAAAAATTGACTCCCTAACCTTAGCGCTGCAAATCATATTTTCGTAATTTCTCAACCAACGTTGTGCGCCGCATGTTCAAGCGCTTGGCAGCATGAGCCACCACACCGCTGCATTCATTTAATGCCTGACGGATCAAATCGACCTCTAATACATTCAAATATTCTTTCAAATCTATGCCCTGTGTCGGTAACTGCGCTAAAGCACCAGATGAACTCTCAAAAGCGCCGATAACTTCAAGCTGCTCGGACTGCTCATCCTCTTCGTCCGCATTAACCACCTCGGCATCATCAACAATTTCTTCTGAAACCTTATATTGTTGAAATTTTTCCGGCAAATCAGCCGCCTCAACG
Organism: uncultured Methylobacter sp.; assembly: GCA_964488195.1. GTDB lineage: Bacteria > Pseudomonadota > Gammaproteobacteria > Methylococcales > Methylomonadaceae > Methylobacter_A. Next base: position 2,587 of record CAZAUB010000153.1, read on the forward strand.
AGCCCTTTCGGGTTAATAATAGCCAATCTTTCAATCAAATTTGCCAATTCCCTGACGTTACCCGGCCATTCATGTTGCATCAGTACCGCTAATGCCGCATTGGTCAGTCGCACTGAGCCGCGATTGGACGCTTCCATACGGGCGATAAGATCATTCACCAACAAGGGAATATCTTCAGCCCGGTTCTTTAAGGCCGGTATTTCTATAGGAAACACATTTAAGCGGTAAAACAGATCCTCCCGAAACCGGTTTTCTTTAATCTCATTTTCAAGATAGCGGTGCGTTGCGGCAATAACCCGCACATCGCAATGTATGGTTTTGTTGCTGCCCACGCGCTCAAAGGTGCGTTCCTGCAATACACGCAATAACTTGACCTGCATAGCCATGGGCATATCACCGATTTCGTCCAGGAAAAGAGTCCCGCCTTCCGCCATTTCAAAACGACCTTGCCGGGTGGTTAAAGCCCCGGTAAACGCCCCTTTCTCGTGACCAAACAGCTCGCTTTCCAGCAATTCACCCGGAATCGCGCCGCAATTGATAGGCACAAACGGCTTGTCTTTTCGGAAGGATGCATCATGCAAGGCACGGGCAACCACTTCTTTTCCGGTTCCCGACTCGCCCAGAATTAAAACCGTCGCATCCGATTCTGCAACTTGGTCGATCAATTTGCGAATACCGATAATAGCCTGACTCTTGCCTTTTAGCCGCTCAACTGAAAACGAGCGTCGATCAGAGCCTTCACGCACCATAAAATTCGTTTGCGTGCCGGATGCCGGCAGCTTATCGAGCATAGGCTTCAGGACTGGGTACGTAGTCGGCCACTCCAGTACTTGAAACACACTATTGGTGATTACAGTCGAAACCTGGAGCGCAGTTCCCTTACTGATTAACAAACTGACCGGGATCTTATTTGCCCGCTCCACAATATCACTGACCACAGTTGCTTGTCTTTCAATGCCGTCACCGACAAAAACCCCAGACAGCTGATCAGTTTCGCTAAAACAAGACGCATAATCGGCTGAACCTGCGCTTTCTACCCGGTATCCCATAAACTGGAAAACCGCCTCCAGCTGGTGGGCTCTTGTTTTATTATCGTCAATTAACAAAATACGCGGCAACGCCATATTTTTACACTCATCACTTACATTGGAGGCCACTAGATTTAACCCTACACCTTCCGCAACAACAACTGCGGCTCATCATCCAACAGGGCCTTCAAAAGAATCCCTTTTAATTATTTAGCTGTTCGACAAAGTTAAGCATCGAATCGTCATTATGTCAAAATTCTTTTTATTTCATACTGTTCTAAGATATTTTTAATGTAATTTACACACATAAATCAACCCGCAACTGACATCCAAGCTTGACAAAAATTTCACATAATAGACACTAGAGTTGTTTTCATAACCCTAGAGTGCACTTTCTTTGAACGATATGTCCCTTAGTATGCTGTTTGGCATACTTGCCGCCATGCTTATTCTTTCCGCCTTTTTTGCTGGATCAGAAACATCTTTAATGTCGTTAAACCGGTATCGTTTAAGACACCTGGTTAAGCTAAAACATTCCGGCGCGATAAAAACACATAATTTACTACAAAGACCGGATCGCTTACTTGGCCTGATTTTACTCTGCAATAATTTTGTTAATAATTTCGCTGCATCGATAGCAACCGTCATTGCCATCAAACTCTATGCCGACGAAGAATCCATCGTAGCCATCGCTACCGGAATTTTGACTATCGTAATGCTTATTTGCTCAGATGTAACGCCCAAGACACTTGCCGCAATCAAACCGGAGCTGCTTGCCTTCCCAGCCGCCTGGATTTACACCCCCTTACTAAAAATTTTGTATCCCGTCGTATGGTTCGTCAATTTATTTGTTAACCTGTTACTCCGGGTAGTCGGTGTCGATGTCAAAAAAAACCGCTATGACACGCTCAATAAAGATGAATTAAAAAGCATTATTAGCGACGCAGAAAGCTTAATGCCTATACGCTACCAAAAAATGCTGATGGGCATACTCGAACTCGAGTCGGCGACTGTTGAAGACATCATGACGCCTCGCAATGAAATTATTGGCATAGATCTTGAGTCGCCAATTGAAGACATCATTAGCCTAATAAAAACCAGTCCGCATACCCGATTACCGGTCTACAAAACCAGTATCGACAGGATTATCGGTTTTATTCATCTAAGAAAAATACTCGTACTGATTACTCAGGAAAACTTTGACAAGCAAACCATTATAAACTGCCTGGACAAGCCCTCGTTTATCCCTGAAAGCACCCCGGTACACAACCAAATGCATCGCTTTAAGCATGAAAAGATCCGCATTGGTCTGGTGGTCGATGAATATGGCGATGTGCAGGGACTGGTTACACTGGACGACTTACTGCAAGAAATAGTAGGTGAACTGATCACTGACGATGTCGCCGTAAGAGCGCAAAGTGACGGCAGCTATCTGGTTGACGCCAACATCACCATCAGGGAACTAAACCGCATCAATCAATGGTCTCTGCCTACGGAGGGGCCAAAGACGCTTAACGGACTTATCATTGAGTTTATGGAAACCATACCCGAGACCGGAACCAGTATCAGACTGCATGAATACCTCCTGGAAATCATAAAACGGGATGAAAATAGCGTTAAACTGGTTAAATTTCTGCCCAGAAAATAAACCTTTATCACAATACTGAATGAGTCATCGTCAAAAAAATGGAATTTCTTGAATAACTAAAATGATACCGTCTATAATCAAGGTTCGTTTAAAGATGTGTTACCACAACAATGGCAAAACTCACTGTTTTTTTTAAAGATAAAGCAATCCATTCGGGCCTGTTTGAAAACGGTATTGTACGTATCGGGCGGGATGAAACCAATGATTTAACCATTGACAGCCTGGCAGTCGCCCCGGCGCACGCCGTCATTATTATTCAAAATGATGGCTGTACCATCAAACAACTCAATGATGAATTTCCGCTTATCATCAACGGTGAAGAAATTAAAGCAGGCAATCTCAATAACAACGACGTTATCTTAATCGGAAAGCATAACATCATTTTCAATACCACAGAATCTGTAGAATCCCCTGCCGTTTTTAATAAGCTCATTGATGAAGACGTAAAGTCGCTTAATCTGGAAATTAACGGCCAACTGAATAGCCCTTCCGCCAATTTGCAAGTTATGACCGGCAACAATATTGGTAAAGTCCTGCAATTAAAAGAGTCTATGACACGGCTTGGTCATCATGGTAATGGCGTTATTGTAATATCAAAGAGAAAAGAGGGGTATTTCGTTTCCGTATTGGAAAATAGCGGCACAATAACCGTAAACAATGAACCCTTAAACGATAAATCACTAAAATTAAACACGAATGATGTGCTGGTTATCGACAACACATCCCTGCAATTCTTTTTGAATTAAACCCATGCATCCAATAGAAAACAACGATAACCGCCATTTTCACCGTATTCACTTCGCGGGAGAAGCGACTTTAAGCTGCGAAGAACAAACCTGGGACTGCGAAATTATAGATCTGTCCTTAAAAGGCTGTTTATTACGTTTTGAATTTCCCTGGGAAGAAGATTTGGAGAAACTCTATACCCTCACCTTGCAGTTATCCGAAGATACCCAAATAAAAATGGAACTTACTGCAACGCATGTTGTGGACAATAAAGTGGGCTTTAAATGTGAGCACATTGATATAGACAGCATTTCCGAACTACGCCGTTTGGTTGAACTCAATCTCGGCAGCAGCGCCTTACTGGAAAGGGATTTGTTGGCGTTAAG
>CAZAUB010000154.1:0-3504 GCA_964488195.1 uncultured Methylobacter sp.
ATGAGCAGGGCTACGTTCTGGCGTAAGCGTAAGATTTATGGGGTTTAAATAGTCTTCACACAGCTGTTAAACGCTATGATATGCTTGATTTTAACAATCTACTCCTTTAACGAGGCGATTCATGTCTGCCGTATTTACCCCCACTCATTACACCGCCGAAGAATATTTAACGTTGGAACGTAGCGCGTCCTGTAAAAGTGAATTCCGCAATGGACAAATCTATGCGATGAGCAGTTCAAACCGGGCGCATAATCTGGTTACTGGAAATATTGGCTGGGAATTAAGTCTACAACTCAAAAAACGCCCCTGCGAAGCCTACATGTGCGATATGCGCGTCAAGGCAGCCGAAGCGTGCAGCTACCATTACCCTGACATCGTTGTTGTATGCGGCACGCCGCAATTTGAAGATGCGGATGTCGATACCTTGCTCAACCCTATGCTGCTGATTGAAGTGCTGTCGCCGTCCACCGAAGCTTACGACCGAGGCGGTAAGTTCGCCCATTATCGTAAAATCCCTACATTGCGCGAATACCTGTTGGTGGCGCAAGACCAGCCGAGTATCGAACGCTATCAGCGGCAAGGCGACGTTTGGGTATTATCGGAAGCGGTGGGGCTTGATGCTTCTGTGCCGCTGGAAAGCATAGACTGCGTTCTCAGCCTGCGTGAGGTTTACGACAAAGTTCTGGGTGATGATTCGGGGATGTCCCTGCTTCACGGGGACATCCCCGAATCTCAGTGTTAGCCAAATTATGGATATGCCAATTATTGTTGCCACTATCTCGGCAGTCGCCTCAATTTTTGCGGCAACTCTCACATTCTGGTTTACGAAGCACAAGGAAAGAGAAACCGAAGTACGAAAACAAAAACTTGAACATTACCGAGATTTAATCAATTCGTTTAGCGGTATTGTCGGCTCTGACAGTACTCCAGAAGGTCAAAAATATTTTGCACGTGCTTGTAACAATCTCAGCTTAATTGCTTCTCAAGAGGTATTGATTGCGCTTCAGGCGTTCCAGCATGAAATTCGCAAATCAAATCTTGAACCGTCCGTCGAGCGTCACGATGCATTGCTAAAAAAATTAATGCTAGCTATCCGTAGCGATTTAGGGCTCGCGAAAAAAGATGACCCTGAAAAATTAAACTTTTATCTATGGTGTTCTGGTGCAAATGGTTAATTCAGCATTCAAGTTTCTCATGTTTCTTTAAGTCCTGTTAACAGCTGCTATAATCAGGTCTAAATCTCATGCTTTTAAGAGGCCTAATCCCATGCAAACCAAGTTTTCAGAAGATGTAATTCCGTTATCAGATCTCAAAGTTAACCCTGGAAAAGTGGTAAACCGGGCCAAAGATACCCATCGCCCCATTCTGCTTACCAGTCGGGGGCGTGGGGTGGCGGTTGTGCAAGGCCTTGACGATTATGAAAAAAATGAAGAAGAGCGGTTGTTTATGAAGGCGGTTGCTCAAGGGTTAATGGATATAAAAGAAGGGAACGTGCTTGAGTTGAATGAGGTCAAAAAGAAACTGGGTATTGCTTGAGTGAAAATATCAATATCCGGTTCGGCATTTGGTGATTTAGAGGAAATCAAGGCGTATTATCTGGAAGAGGGAGTCCCTCATATCGGCAGCCGGATTATTAGTGCCATCGTAGAACATATCGATACATTGTGTGAAAACCCGGACATCGGGAGAGTGGTTCCTGAGTTTGGTATAGAGAAAATAAGAGAGCTCATACATCCGCCCTACCGGGTTGTTTATTTGAGAGAGCAAAAATCAATTTGTGTTATTAGGGTCTGGCGTAGTGAAAGGTTGCTTGTCTTGCCGGAAAACGAAACATAATAAGACGGTTTTGGCTCGAAAGGATGGGCTAAGGGACGAAGCCCATCAATCGCCGAACGATGGGCTTCCTTCGTCAACCCATCCTCTAACTATTACCATCGACAGAACTCATTATGAACAAAGAAAAATTGCGGGCCATCAGAAAACGGGTGTTTGAGTTAACCGTCACCAGCACCACGGCATCGGATTTGGATGTGCTGCTTGAACGCTTGTTTGCAATATTGCGCGATTATCATGATTTGCCCTTGGAGCCGAGTGGTGCGGTGGTGCTGCTTAATCCTCGGGGGCGCTATTTTCAAGTCGCACAATTCGGCATGGAGCCTGCATGGAAGTCGCATTTGCGCTGGGATTCTGGGGTGTTTGCTTCCGCCGCAATTACACGAGGATGCTTGGTTGAAACTGTTCCGTTCGTTCACGGCGAAGGTGGCGAACCTAAGAAGCAGCGACTATTTCTTTTGCCGCTTTGCATCGATGACCAAGGAATCGGCTACACCGTGTTGTTTGTTCCGCTCGATTATCAGTCGTCACCCATTCATCTCGATTTCATGAACGACTTGGCATATGCTCTTTCCGGCTTGGTTCATCGTGCACTTATCAATGAAACACTCCGTATTCGTGAGCTGGAACTTGAGGAGGCGCGTGCGGATGCCATCCGCAACTTGGGTGTGGCGTCGGAATATCGTGACAACGAGACCGGTTGGCACATCATGCGCATGACCAATTTTGCCCAAGCGATTGCCAAGGCTATGGGTCTGCCTGCGGATCAACGCGAGTTACTTTATGTCGCGGCTCCCATGCACGATGTGGGAAAAATCGGCATTGCGGATGCAGTGTTGCTAAAGCCGGGCAAGCTGACTGCCGACGAATTTGAAATCATGAAAACGCATACCAATATCGGCGTCTCCATCTTAACGGGTAATGACGCATTGATTGCCGCCGCACGGGATATTGCCGGTTCACATCACGAGCGCTGGGATGGACTGGGATACCCGCAAGGTTTGGCAGGAGAACACATTCCGATTTTGGCGCGGATTTGTTCTGTGGCCGATGTGTTCGATGCGCTGACCTCGATTCGTCCGTACAAAAAAGCATGGGCTGTGGAGGATGCGGCCGCTTGGATTCTTTCTGAATCCGGAAAGTATTTTGATCCGGCAATCGTGGCGGCTTTTAAGACCGCCATGCCTGAAATTTTGCGTGTACGTGAACTGTACCGCGATGACATCATCGACCCCAAACAAGTGTTGATGCTTCCCCCGGTCGAACATAGAGAAGATGTTTGGGCGCCATGGGATGAAAGCCTCAGCGTCGGCATTGATGTTATCGACGAACACCATCGCTATCTGTTTGATCTGATCAACGACTTGTACGATGTTGTCATTAATAAGCTCGGAGCTCGCGAAGTGGCACGATTGATCAAATCATTGGATGCTTATGCCAAAGTGCATTTCCGCGCGGAGGAGAAGATGATGACACACTATGGATTTGAAGGCATTAAACGCCAGCAACATCAACATCACGCTTTTGAAGAAAAAATTCGCGAGTTCTACGAAGAGCTGCACGCCAATCCGTTAGTCGCCCAGTTTGATGTGTTGTCCTATTTGCGCGACTGGTTGGTGAAGCATATTCTGGTTGAAGACGTCCAGCTGCGTTCGCTGCTCAGGGCTTGAA
>CAZAUB010000154.1:3604-6368 GCA_964488195.1 uncultured Methylobacter sp.
CTGTCAAATTTGTTATGAGCATACAAACAATTATTTTTTGCGACATCTGCAACCCGCGAGGACTAAAGTCAGTACAGCTTCGCCGTGCCCCCAGAGAAAATGAAAGCGCCGGTCGACGCATCGACGATGGGCGCGCATGGATACAAGGAGAAATCTCCTATGCTGTTCAAAATAACTGGCTTTGCACGCCGGATGGTCAACATATCTGCCCCACATGTAAAAATCGCCACCTAACCCTGTGAGGTACGCCCCCCAAGCGCTGCTTTGGGGGGATTGTGATTTATTTGATAAGAAAATCCCGCATCATGCCCATATCCTCGTGTTCCAGGTTGTGGCAGTGGTACATAAACAGTCCTTTAAAATCGTTAAACGGTTTTAATATCGTGACCTTCTCGCCCGGCATCACCAGTACCGTATCTTTCCAACTGTTTTGTATAAACCCTGAGGAAACAGTGGCGTAGTTATCGCTGAAACGCGAACTCACTTCCCGCTTGACGATCTGGAACTGTTCGCCATGCAAATGCATCGGATGCGGCATGTCCATCATCATGCCGTGCATGCCGCCTTCAAAACCGTTATCGAACTCGATTAATTGCAGGCTGTTGACTGGAATAATTTCATCAGGCTGAATGTCGTTCATTTTATAAGAACGGCCATTAAGCAGGGCCGACATGTGCTGCATCGATAAGGCGATGGTTTTGGGATTGGCTGCATTTGCAGCGTCTTTGATACGCAGTGCGGTGATGGGGGTAAGCGTTTTGGGCAAGGTATTGTTGCCTTGCTCCTTTTTGGCGACCCGGATTTTTAACAGCGGGTAATCCGATCCGGAAGGCAAGGTGCTGACTGACATCATTCCGCCACCCATCATGCCTCCGCCCATCATACCTCGTCCGTGTCCGCCCATCATGCCACCACCCATCATACCCATGCCGCCATGCGTGCTAGCATCAAACTTAATACTGCGCAAAGTCAGCTCGGTGCCTATCGCCCGTCCGCTGAAGTCCATCCATAATTCCAGTCTTTCTCCAGGAGCCAACATCACATAAGCATGTTGCTCGGGAGTTTCCAGCAAGCCGCCGTCAACGCCTATTACGGTGAGGGGTGTGCCGTCATCCCAGGCAAGTTTATAAATACGGGAATTGGAGCCGTTTACCAGCCGGAGCCGATAGGCGCGTGTTGCCACCGGCAACACAAAATCAGGCTTGCCGTTGACCAGGATCTGGTCGCCCAGAAAGCCCTGCATGCGTTGCATCATGTGCGCCGAATAAGCCAGTTGGTTTTGACCGTCAAAACTTCGATCCTGAATTACCAGCGGCACATCCAGCTCGCCGCCCGGTAAATTCAGCGCCTGTTCCTGATCGTCGCTGACGATTAACAGACCCGCCAAGCCGGAATAGACCTGTCTGGCCGTGACGCCGTGGGCATGGGAGTGGTAAAAATAGGTGCCCGCCCTGTTGAGTATCTCGAATTCATAAACATAGGTTTCGCCGCGATTGATCGCATACATGGGATTGCCGTCCATGTTGGCGGGCACATGCAGACCGTGCCAGTGCAGAATCGATCGCGCCGGTAAATTATTGTTAAGAACCAGCCTGACTTTCTGGCCTTTTTTAAAACGCAACGTAGGGGCCAGATAGGTGCCTTCGTTATTATCAAGCACGTCTGAAGAACCTTTTATTACCTTGCCGGTGATTTTCCAGACGCGGGTTTTCTCGCCCTTTAAAATGGCTACCTCGGCCGTATTTAAGGTCAGTTCAATCTCAACGTCGGGGAGAAAATCGGCAGACGGCGCGTTGACTCTGACAAATTCGCCGGCCGCCTGCGTCCAGCTCGGGTAAGTGACCGCTCCGGCGATACCAATCGCGGCATATTTTAATAGTCTGCGGCGTTGCAAATTAGTGTTTTCATCTGGACTTACCTCGATTCAATTGATATTGGCATGTTGGAATGTGCGACTTTGTATCATAATCTTCGCAACGTGATAAGACTACATAAGTAACGATTAGTCAATGCTGCTGATGTAAGAGAATTTGCCTTTGGGTTGCCGGAGCAATGATTTGCCAAAGGGTATAGAAAACGAGCCGTCCGTTAAATTGGTAGAAACACTTAATCTATGGTTTTTGCATGATTACTGATACTTTGTTAGTATTTACTCCAGACCAAAGGAGTGAACCATGAACGAAATTTTCTTTATTGTAGAAGACGCTCCGGAAGGGGGGTATATGGCTAAGGCGCTCGGTGAATCTATTTTCATAGATGCGGATACCCATGAAGAACTCCACGCCAATGTCCAGGACGCTGTTCGCTGCCACTTCGATGAAGAGAAAGCGCCAAAGATGATCCGCTTGCATTTCGTTCACGAAGAAGTCCTTGCCGTTTGAAACTCCCTCGCGACATCACCGGAACCGAACTTGCAAAAGCACTTGCTGAACTCGGATACCATGCTACTCGTCAGACCGGTAGCCATATACGACTGACAACCTTTGAAAGCGGCGAACATCATGCGCATAATCCTCTAAAAATAGGTACGTTAGCGGCTATTCTTACGGACATCGAGGCGCATTTTAAGCTTACGCATCATGAATTGCTCAAATGCCTCTTTTCTTGATTTTTTCTTTCCCTCATTTTCAAGCTTTCAAGTTGCGTAGGTTGGACGACAGCTTATATTTCGGCATCCGGTGATGGAGAATCCGCCGTCATATCGAAACATCGCAATGTTGGGCATAAAAAGCATGCCCAACCTACAGGACTTTTCGTGGACAGT
>CAZAUB010000155.1:0-6354 GCA_964488195.1 uncultured Methylobacter sp.
CTAATTTGCATCATTTGTCGGCAGGTTATTTTTCTTTTTTTGCCACTCACTTTAATGAGTTTTTCAAGTGGCTCTATGGTATTTAACAAGGTATTAAGGAAAGTTTAATGTTGATTCTGGGCTTAAGTGGTGGTTGTGACTCGGTGTTTGATGCGTATTTTAAATTATATGAAGATGCCCATCATGATACTGCGGCGGTGTTAATGCAAGATGGTAATGTGATTGCCGGAATAGAAGAAGAGCGATTAATTCGCATAAAACATACCGGTAAAATATGGCGGTTCGCAGTGCTGTTTTGTTTGGAACAAGCAAATAAAACACTAGAAGATATAGATTATATTGCGGTCTATTCTAATGAAGATTTTTTAAACAAGGTATTAAAACAATACCAGATAATCAACCCTTTGCTCGCTGAAATTGGAGATGCGCGTAAACTTTTTAGCTATTTATTTCAGCGAGAATTTAATTTTTGTTTAAAGGATAATCAACTTATATTTGTTGACCACCACATTACCCATGCGGCAACGGCTTATTATATGTCGGGTTTTAGTGACAGCCTGGTGTTGACCATAGATGCGCTTGGTGACGCATTGGCGACCAATGTGATTGATGTACGCAATAAACACTTTAACAATTTGTTGAGTAAGTCGGAGTCTGATTCTATAGGGGTTTTATATTTGGATGTAATACGTTTTCTTGGCTATGGTCTTTTTGATGAATATAAAGTCATGGGGCTGGCGCCTTATGGTTGTAGCGAAACATATAAGGAGCCATTCCAGCGGTTATATACCTTATTGCCAAACGGCGATTATTCGTTACATCGAGATCGCGTACTTGAACTGTTTAATATAACGAGTCCCAGGAAAAAGGATACACCATTCACCCAGGTTCACATGGACATTGCTGCGGCATTGCAAGAAGCGGTAGAAACTATTGTTTTTCATATCCTGCGTCACTTCCAGCAAGTGACCGGTCACACTCGTTTGGTAATCGGCGGTGGTGTCGGTCAAAGCAGCAGCATGAATGGCAAGATCCTTTGTTCAGGCTTGTTTGAAGATGTATTTGTCCCTTCTTTTGCCGGTGATTCGGGGTGCGCTTATGGTGCGGCAGCTTATGCGGCTCACCAGATGCAACCGGACTTACCCTTTGCTCAAGTGAGTCACGCTTATTGGGGAACGCCGATTCATGACGATGAAACCGGTGGCACTTTAGAGGCTTGGCATACATTTTTGCATATCGAAAAAATGGAGAACCGGGCGGAACAGGTATCTGATTTGATCGTCGATGGTGCGGTGATCGGTTGGGTACAAGGCCGCGCCGAATTTGGTCCCAGGGCTTTAGGCAACCGCAGTATATTGGCCGATCCGCGTGTTGCCGCGCACAAGGAGACGATCAATGCAATGATCAAAATGCGCGAAAGTTACCGGCCGTTTGCGCCGTCGATCCTGGAAGAGCGGGTACGGGATTTCTTCGAAGTGCCGGGAGAGCATGCCGATTTCCCCTTCATGTCATGTGTGCTGAATGTCAAACCGGAATGGCGTGCGCAATTACCCGCCATCACCCATGTAGACGGCAGCGCCCGGCTGCAAACCGTAAGCCGGGCGACCAATCCACGCTATTGGGAGCTGATCGACGCCTTTGGCAACAAAACCGGCATCCCGATTTTGTTGAATACCTCGTTCAATAACAATGCCGAACCTATTGTTGACAGCATAGACGATGCGGTGGTGTGTTATTTGACATCCGGGCTGGATTATCTGGTCGTGGGCGATTATTTGGCCCGCAAAAAAGCCTGGCAGCCTGAGGACATGGCCGACTTAATCGTCAGCTTACCGAAAGCGGCGCAATTGCGAAGAGAAGATTGCTATGTCAGTCATAGCGAACGCAGCTTCAGTTACTCGTTGGTTTGGAATTACGATTCTCCACGAATCCCCGACTACGATTACGTGAGACACGGGCATACATTGTCGGAGGCATGGTACAAGATATTACAAGCGGCGGACGGAAAACAGTCTGTAGGGCAGCTTATGTTTACATTGGGTTTTTTAAAGGAACAGCAAGCACAGGTTTTGGATGAGTTGCCGGGATTGTGGTCGGATCGATTGCTGGTGTTGCGGCCCGATTCCAAACGATGAGGATTGTTGCTATGACGATAGTGTTTGGCTATCGATTTATAGCTTGAAGAATTAGCCGTTATAGACGAAGAGTATCGATATTATTGGTCGTTCTTGGGCAAGAATGACCAGTGCGGGGCAAGCCTAGCAACACATGGCTTAGGGTCTTGATTACGCCGTTTACAGCGTTATTTAAAGTATGATTCAGGTGTTTTTTACGGTGCTTTATTTTTCTTTAAAGGCTATTATTGCGACTTCTTATAATTTAAAGCTTACATTAAATGATCAACCCAAAGACTTCTTTCTTGGTATTAAAGTGCGGTTTTAACGAAAGACACTAAAAATGAAACGCATCTGGCCTGTTTTTTTTATCTTTTCCGTATTTATTACCGGAGGTTACTGGTCTGCCCATTCCGATGTAAGGCCGACTTTTTATTTCTATAATACAGAAACGAACATCAATAATTTTGCCACGTTAAAAATGGGTTTTGATATTTATTTGGTGAATCATGGTAGTTATTATTTACAACCTTTTGATCTTAGAGAAAATTTTGAAGCGGTAATCAAGAAAAAAGGCGACATTTATTTATTATCCAGTTGGCATTTAAAGGAATTACAGCAGAAGAAGGTGCCGCTGGAAATTGCCTTGGTTGGCACATCAAAGGGTAACACCATGCAAAGGAAGGTATTAAGCGCGAAAAAAGACATTGTCAATGTCGCTATGCTTAAGAATACCGTGGTTGCAGCCGCAGGAAGTCAAGAATATGTTCACAGTATATTGAAGCAAATACTCGGCAAGGGGCAGGAAGCGCTGCTTAACGACATCAAAATACTCATCGTGCCTAAAGACATTGATGCGGTCATGGCGGTGGGTTTTGGCATGGCAACCGCTGCCATTTCCGCAGAAAGCGGTTTAGATAAGCTGGCAATGATTAATCCCAATCAATTTAAAGAATTACATAGCTTAGGTTTTAGCGAAAAGGATTATTTATTAATTGCCGCAACTTTGAAAAAACCGGATCAACAAGAAAGGCAATTGCTTGAGGAGTTGCGCAAAATGTCGGAGACAGATGCGGGTGAAGCAAATTTAAAGATGCTGGGCATAGATGGCTGGAGGGCAGTGCAATGAAATGCATATTAATAAGCGCCGCGCATTTTATCGGTAAGGACTGGAACCCATTATGAAAATTATAAATTTTTGTAAGGTCTTAATGCTTTTGGCTGTATTTTTTGCCGGCACCGGGTTTGCCCAATCAAATAAAGTCCTGATCGTTAACAGCGAAAAAACTGTTTATCGATATGAAAAAATTGCTACAGAATTTAAAAAAGTCTTACAACAAAACGCCTATTCATGGACTGAATTTAATTTAGACGACCATGCCAATGCCGAAGCGGAACTGAAACAGCTTATCCAACAAGAAAATCCAGTTCTTATTTATTGCATAGGAACCCAAGCCTATTCGTTAGCGCGGAATGTTGCCCCTAACAAAAAGTTGTTATTTTCAGCAGCTATTAATTGGCGAAGATTGGATGTTGGTGAAGGAACTTATGGCGTCGCTAATGAATTGTCATCTGCGCAAGAAATATCGTTGTTACGTTATTTCTTTCCAATGATTAAAACTATTGGCTTACTCTACAATGATAAATTCAGCCGTGAGTACGTAGAAACCATTAAAAAAGACGCCTTAGCCTCAGGTATAAATATCATTAATAAGCCCATTAATGATGCGCAAGAGATCAGCGAGGCACTCAATGAGTTGCTGCCGAAAATAGATATGTTCTGGATTATTTCCGATCCGGTTGTCTTAAGCAGTAAAGAGTCGGTGCAGCAAATTTTTCAATCGGCGCAACAGCATAAGAAACCCGTCTACGCCTACAGTGACGTGTATATAGAACAAGGTGCGGTTTTGGCAATTTCTGCGGATATTGCCACGATTGGGCGACAGTCGGCGGGTTTAGCCATGATGGTGAATCAGGATAAAATGCCGACGGGTACAGTGCAAAGCCCGGCAGGCTCAATGGTTACTTTAAACAAATGTGCTCTCGACACATTGAAGCTTAAGTTCAATCAAGACGCCCTCGATTCGGTTAATAAAATTGTGGGGTGTGATAAGTGATTAAATATATAACCCTACTGGTTGGTGTCTTGGTCTTGAATTCGAGCGCCTTTGCAAAAGCGCCGGCAGACAATGACAGTCTGGAAAGCGAATTGGCGTATCTCGCCGCAGAAAGAAAAGTCGTGGTCACTGCCTCGAAAATCGAAGAGCATGTGGACAAGACTGTTGCAACAACTACCGTCATTACCCAAGACGATATTACGCATATTGGCGCACGAAATTTGTTGGATGTGTTACGTTTGGTTCCGGGTATCGGTATTACTCAATCTATGATTGGGGTTCGTGAAATTGAGGTTCGCGGTGTTAAAACAGTGCTGTCTGAAAAAGTGCAGATTATGTTGAACGGTCATCCGCTGGATCATAACCTGCAAAATGCCGGTAGTGCTTGGGTTTACGACGATTTGCCGGTTGATACGATTAAGCGGGTGGAAGTTGTGCGTGGTCCGGGTTCGGCTTTATACGGCGCAAATGCCTTTCTGGCCGTCATCAACATCATCACCCAAAACGCCAAGGACTTGAATGGACTGCATACTTCAGCCGGTTGGGGGAGTTTCGATACCCAGCAATATCGGGCCTCTTGGGGCAAGCAATTTGACAATAGCGCGGAAGCGGCGTTACATTTTAATTTTACCGATACCAACGGTATTAATTCGCCGATTCCCGCCGACAGTTTGAGCGCACAAGGTCTCAGTTCTTCGGCACCCGGTAAAAGCCAGCTCACTGAAGGCCGTTACGATCTGGAATGGCAGTTAGGTTATCAGGATTTTAAACTGGACGGGCGTTATATCAATAAAAAAGCAGGCACATTTTTTGGGACGGCAACTATTCTTAGCGATGGCAGGACTCAACAAGATTATAACGATTATTTTCTGCGCTTGAGTCGAACCTGGAAGATTAAAGATAACTTCACAGTAGATACCCAGATATTTCACGATTTTTTTAGCTATGATAATATTTGGCAGGTTGTACCGAAGGAATTTACACCGACTCAGTTTGGTCGTAATAGCCTTCAGGACACCCGTACCGGCGGTGAAATCCAAGCAAACTATCATATCAGTGATGCTCAAACCGTGATCAGCGGATTTTCTTATGCAAAAGAGCAGCAGGGTAATCTTATTGATGAAGCGGGATCCGATCCGGGACATTTGACACCGGCACTACCTACTACCGAAGCAAGAATACGTAAACGTTGGGGTGTTTACATTGAAGATGTATGGGATCCGTTAAAAAACCTGCGGCTGACCGTAGGAGCCCGCTATGACCGATACAACGACTTTGGCGGCACATTCAATCCCAGGATGGGCTTTAATTGGGAGTTTATTAAAAATTATTCATTGAAGTTTTCTTACGGCACCGCTTATCGAGCGCCTGCGTTCGGTGAACTCGGTCTGGTCAACAATTCCGTGTTATTGGGCAATCCAACGCTTAAACCTGAGGAAGTTAAAACTTTTGAAACGGGAATTATCGCTCATCCCGTGGCGGGCCTGACAACCCAAGCTACCTATTATCATTCTGCAATCAATCAAATTATTTCACAAGTTCCCGTTCAAGCAGCGATTTCGCGTTACGACAATAGCGGCAGCGTAATCGCCGAGGGTGTTGAATTGGAGGCGCGTTACGACTTTGACGGCAATCTGCAAGGTTCCTATATCAGCGCCAATCATGTCTTGCAGCATAGCGTTCAGCTTGGACGTCAATTAGCGGATGTGCCGCGGCATCGCACCAACCTGACAGCTTTGTGGGCTTTCGATAATACCTGGAGCAGCTTTGCACATGTCCTTATCAAGGATAATACATCGCGCAATTTAGTCGATACCCGCAACGATGTGCCTGGATACGCCTTATTCGATATGGGATTGCTGGGGAAAAACATGTTCGGTAAGAAAGTTGACATCAGTTTTAATGTCTACAACTTATTTGACAAACGCTATTACGATCCGGTTCCCGCTACTCCCACTAACTTGAATTTTATAAGTGATTACCAAATGGCTGGAAGGGCGTTTTTTGGCCATGTCAGCCTGAGATTTTAATTAAGGAACAAGCATGACGTAGAGCGGTGGATTGCCTCTCGGCGAATCCACCTCACGGGGCAGGATTTTAATAGTACATTTGTCTCTCCATTC
>CAZAUB010000156.1:0-6346 GCA_964488195.1 uncultured Methylobacter sp.
ACACAGGTACTGAACAGCCTGAAAATAACAGCCGAACAAATTTGCACTACAAAGCTTTTTCGTGCTTTTCGTGTTTTTCGTGGACAGAAATACCAATTAATAATGAACAATATTTTAGTAAAGACGGGCTACCTGGCAGTTGCCCCTACAAAGGAACAATTATGATTGTCTGCATAGGCGCAGGCCCTGGTGACGTTGCTTATCTGACCCAGCGCGGCGCGGAACTGAT
Source organism: uncultured Methylobacter sp. (assembly GCA_964488195.1). GTDB lineage: Bacteria > Pseudomonadota > Gammaproteobacteria > Methylococcales > Methylomonadaceae > Methylobacter_A. The sequence continues at coordinate 230 of CAZAUB010000156.1, forward strand.
CCGCAATGCCGACGTTGTAGCCGGATTCGATGCCGTTATTAATGTCGTCCAAAGCCTGATTCCCGAAACTGCTCAAGTCGTCACGATGAATTATCGCGACCAGTCCGAGCAGTTGGCGCAAGTAGCGATAGCGCACCACGCGGGCAAAAACTGTGTTGTGGTGTTCATGGGTGACATTCATTTCAGCGGCTTCCAGTATCTGGAACGGGTCGAACGCGCTTGCGGCCATCCGGTGGAAACCGTACCGGGCATATCTTCGGCGCAAATACTCGCGTCGCGCGCCAAGGTCTGTTTTGACGAAACGACCTTTATTACCTTTCACCGTCGCGGCGACCTCGATCCGTTTAAACGGCATCTGGTGCATGTGCTGCAAGACCAGCGCAATGCGATCGTGATTCCCTGCCCTTGGGACGAGGCGCGCTCATTCATGCCGCGCCATATTGCAGCTTACCTGCTGGAGCAAGGCATATCGCCCGATCATCCGACCGAGGTTTGGGAGAATTTGACAAGGTCAGAAGCGGAGTGGCACGGCACACTCGCCGACTGTGCGACACAGGAATTCAGCGACATGAGCATCATGCTAATCCGCACCCGTAGCCCTATGTCCAGCCAGATCGAACCACCGATGGAGCAGTTACCGAATGCAGGCTGAAACACATCAACAATTCGGCATCGTTATCGCAGGTCACGGCAGCCGCGATGCCGACGGCATTCGGGAGTTCGAGCAGCTGGTTGAACTGGTAAGGGAGCGCGCACCGCAGCATGTAGTCAGCCACGGCTATCTGGAATTTGCCGGCCCGACTATCGACCAGGCGATTGCTGATCAGCTAAGCGCCGACGCCAAACAAGTAGTCATGGTGCCCGGCATCCTGCTGGCGGCAACCCATGCCAAAAATGACATGCCCAGCGAGCTGCTGATCTTTGCACGCGAACATCCCGACATCGATTTTCATTTCGGTGCGCCGATGGGCTTGCATCCGCTATTGCTGCAAGTGGTTCAGCAGCGCATCGTCGAGGCCGAAGCTACATCCGCTAACACCGTTCGCCGCGCCGACACCTGTCTGGTGCTGGTCGGTCGCGGCACCACCGATCCCGATGCCAATGGCGAAGTCGCCAAGTTCGCGCGGATGATCGAAGAAGGCATGGGCTTTGGCGCGTCTTATGTGTGCTATTCAGGCACGGCCAAACCGCTGGTCGCCGACGGCCTGCGCGCCGCCGCTAAGCTGGGATATGCACGGTTGATCGTCGTACCGTTTTTCCTGTTCGACGGCATATTGGTCAAGCGCATTTATGACGCCGCCGATGCCTTGCAGGAACGCGAGCCTGAACTGGAAGTACTTAAAACAGGCTATCTCGGCGTGCATCCGAACGTGGCCGATGTAATGATAGCCAGAGCGCAAGAAGCCGTGGAAGGCCGTGCGGCGATGAACTGCTCGCTGTGTAAATACCGGGTGCAAATCGTCGGTTTTGAAGAACAGGTCGGCGAACCGCAGCGCCCCCATCATCTTCAGGTTCGAGGCTTGATGGAAAAAGCCGCTGTAGATGAAGCTACAACAGAATTTTCTCCTTACGTTCCACATCCGATAGAAGCCGAAAGTTTCCGCATCATCGCTGCCGGGCGCGACTGGTCAGTCTTTCCCGAGGCGCATCTGACGGTGCTGCAACGACTGGTGCATACCAGCGGCGATTTTAATGCGGTCGATGACATTTATTTTTCGCCGGGGGCGGTCGAAACCGGCATCCGCGCGCTGCTCCGCTGCAAACGTGTGGTGACCGACGTGACCATGGTGCAGACCGGCCTAAAGCGCGCGCTGCTCGAACAACTCGGCATCGAAACCTGGTGCGGGGTGCATGATCATGAAACCGCGCTGATGGCGCAAACACAGGGCATCACCCGCTCGGCCGCCGGAATTCGGCGCGCGTTCGAAAAGTTCGGTAACGACATCGTTTTGTCGATAGGCGATGCGCCGACTGCAATTATGGAAGCGGTGCGCTTGATTCGCGAACACGGCTGGCGGCCGCAGCTGGTGATCGGCTTGCCGGTCGGCTTTGTCGGCACCTGCGAGTCGAAAACGGAGTTAAAACGCTGCCTGCAAGTGCCGCGCATCACTAACAGCGGCACACGCGGCGGCTCACCGTGGGCGGCAACTGTCGTCAACGGGTTGATGATTGATGCGGTGAATCAGCTTTGCAAAAATTGATAATCACGAAATTTTCTTGTGGGGCACCAATCATATTACCGTCATTCCGGCAGGGATTGCCGGAATCCACGACTGCATGGATGCAGGAGGTAGAGCAACGCAGGGAGCGGTTGCCGAGAGCACAGGGACGTGAAAAACAGATCAAAAACTGATTTCATGTGATTAAACAGTTAGCAATATCTAGCCTTGCCATCCATGGCCGCTGGATCTCGGCAATCCCTGCCGAGATGACGAGCTGTGTTGATACCTATGCATAATATGGGGCAGACTGAGCTTAAAGAATTCGATCTCAGCGTACTCGCACCGAACGGTTTACGGCGCGGGCGCACCACAGGCAGTTGCGCCACGGCGGCGGTTAAAGCCGCGCTCTGTCTGCTACTGCGTGGCGAGCGTTGCACCCAGGTGAACGTGTCGTTGCCGGATGATGCTCATTACCTGACCGTACCCATACAAAATTTATGCTGGCTGGATCCAAAAACAGCACGCGCCGAAGTAATCAAGGATGGCGGCGATGACCCAGATAACACGCACGGAGCCACCATCTTTGCCGAGGTGCGAAGAAACAACGAAGGACAGATACGCTTTTTCGCCGGAGACGGAGTCGGCACCGCGACTCAGCCCGGCTTGCGCGTGCCGGTAGGAGAGCCTGCAATCAATCCGACACCGCGCAAAATGATGCGGCAGGCGGTCTTTGAAGTGAATGGCAGCAAAAATGAAGGCTACGACCTGACCATAGGCTGTGTCAACGGCGAGGCTATTACCAAAAAGACCTTCAACCCGAGACTCGGCATAGTCGGGGGTATTTCGATACTCGGCACCTCGGGCATAGTAGAACCGTTATCGCTGGCATCCTGGATTGCCTCAATTGAGGTTTATGTGCGTGTCGCACTGGGCAATGATGCAAACAGCATCGCCTTGCTGCCGGGCAAAATCGGCCGCGCCTATGCCAAAGAGGTGCTGGGTTTGCCAGAACAGCGCTCAGTGCAGATCGCCAATTTTCTTGGCGACGCGCTAGCCTTTACACAGCAGGCATTGGATGAAGAACAGCGCCATCTGGATGTGTTGTGGTTATTGGGGCATCCTGGCAAACTTGCCAAAGTGCTGGACGGCGTATGGGATACGCACTCCAGTAAGAGCGACATGGCCATGAGTGTTGTCGCTCGCATAGCGGCAGAACGAGGATTTAACAGCCGTCTGGTACAAGAACTGGAACAGGCAAATACAGTGGAAGCAGCAATGGAAAAATTAAAGAACGAACCCGGCTCACAGGCGTTGTGGATAGACATCGAACAGCGCATCGCAACGCTTGTCCATGCCCGTGTGCCTGCCGTGAAAAAGGTTGAAGTGCGGCTATTTAATTTACAGGGCGAGAGCTTGGGAGAAATATGAGTCATTTGGGTACATTCTGGGGCATAGGCGTAGGGCCGGGGCCTGCGGGTTACATTCCGCTGGCGGCGGTTGAGGCATTGCAACAAGCCGACATCATTTATGCACCCCGTGCGCGCAGCTCGGAAACTTCGGTGGCCTTGCAATGCTTAACAGGCATCGACATCGTTCAGGAACGGATACGGGAAATCGAATTCAATATGGATCCAGATCGCACCGTGCTAAGCGACCATTACGCACAACTGGCTGAGACCATCGCCGTCGAATTGCGCACCGGTCGTAATGTGGCTTATCTGACCATAGGCGACAGCCTCACCTACTCCACTTACGGCTATATATTGGCAGCTTTGCGCGAGTATTTGCCGGATTTGCCGCAACGCACTTTCCCCGGCATCACCAGCTATGCCGCTGCGGCCTCGGCTATGGGCTGGCCGCTGGGTGTAGGCAAGGAGCGCACCCTGATTTTGCCCTGCCCGGAAGACGCGGCTGCGCTGCGACAGGACATCGAAAGCCATGACATCGTCGTGCTGATGAAGATCGGCGCGCGTCTGCCCTGGGTGCTGGCCCTGCTTCGTGAAATGGGCATCGCCGAGCATTGCGCTTTTGCCCGCCGCATAGGCTTAGCGGACGAAATGCTGGCCGATGATGTCAGCGGTTTATGCGCTACCTCGGCGATGGGTTATCTCGCCACTTTACTGATACGCAAAACACCCAGAGAGAAAAGACACTCATGAACCTAGAAAAATCATTTCGTCCACGAAAGACACGAAAAGCACGAAAATATTCAGGAATCTATCAAACTGTAGGCTGTCACCCAAAGGATGAGTTACTGAATCAACACACACATACTGATTTATTTCGTGTCTTTCGTGTTTTTCGTGGATCAATAGGGGCTTTAGGATGAAGGTTTATTTTATCGGCGCTGGCCCCGGCGCTTCCGATCTGATTACATTGCGCGGCGCGAATATTCTTGGCCGGGTAAGCATGGTGCTGTACGCCGGATCGTTGGTGCCTACAGACATGTTGCAGCATTGCCGCCCAGATGCCGAACTGATCGATACCGCCACGCTCGACCTTGATCAGCAGGAAGCCTGCTACCGTCGTGCTCAGGAAGCCAATTGCGACGTGGCGCGCTTGCATTCCGGGGACCCTGCCATTTACGGCGCAACCGCCGAGCAAATGCGCAGGCTCGATGCTCTGGGTATCGACTACGATATTGTGCCGGGCGTGTCCTCGTTCACCTCGGCGGCGGCATCCATTAAAGCGGAGCTAACCAAGCCGGAAGTATCGCAAACCGTGATCCTGACCCGTGTTTCCGGCCGTGCCTCCGCCGTGCCGGAACTGGAATCGATTGCGCGACTGGCCGAGCACCAATCGACGATGTGCATTTTCCTGTCCGGGCCGCATTTGAAAAAAATAGTCGCCGACCTGCGCCTGCATTACCCGGATGACACGCCGGTAGCGCTGGTCTATCGGGCGACCTGGCCGGAAGAGCGGTCTTACCAGGGCACTTTGGGCACCATCCTTAAAGAAACCCAAAAAAGTGAGTGGAATCTGACCACGATGTTATTGGTGGGCAAGGCTTTAGGACGCGGAGAACAAACCGAATCCAGTCTGTATTCGAAAGACTTCACGCATATATTCCGCGTCGTGAAAAAGAAAAAGGCTGCAACGTGAAAGATTGCGGTATCTGGCTGGTGCGGCCGGAAAGCGAGGCATTGGCTTTGGCCCTGCAAGAGAGGCTTGGCGGTGAATTGTATCGCCCGTGGCTCCATACAATAAAGGGCGACCAACCGGTCGCCCCTACAAGCCGCAGGTTCGATACCGCCACAACCCAGAAGCAACAATTTGCCGCCGTCTATCGGCAACATACACAGTGGATCATGATAGCGGCCAGCGGCATCGCCGTGCGCTTTCTCGATGGTCTGGCGCAGGACAAACATAGCGATCCTGCCGTCGTGGTGCTGGATGAAGCGGGACGATACGCTGTGTCACTGCTGGCCGGTCATGAAGGCGGCGCCAACCGTCTGGCTTACCGCGTCGCCAATGCAATCGGTGCCATGCCGGTCGTCACCACCGCAACCGAAGCCTTGAAGCCTTTGGTTGTCGGCATAGGTTGCCGGAAAGGCGTAACTGCCGGACAAATCGCCGCTGCCGTGCATCTGGCATTAGGCGAGCGGCAGTTAAGCGAAGTGCGCGAAATAGTGACCATAGACTTGAAGGCCAACGAGCCGGGGTTGGTGGACTTTTGCCAGCAGCACGATTTACCTCTGCGCATATTAACAAGCGCAACAGTGTCGGCGCGGCCCTGGGTAACTGAAGCCTCGGACTGGGTGCAACAAAATGTGGGATTGCCGGGCGTATGCGAGCCCTGCGCGTTGATTGCCAGCGCTCGCGGTAAATTGATCGTGCCGAAACTGGCTTTAGACGGCGTTGCCGTGGCCGTTGTTGAAGATAAAAGCTTCCCGTTTAGCTAGGCTTAACCGTTCGCCCTGAGCTTGTCGAAGGGTGGACGGTTAAGCCGTTCATG
>CAZAUB010000157.1:0-6311 GCA_964488195.1 uncultured Methylobacter sp.
CCCCAGCGGTACTGCTGACCTGGACTGCTTCCAGCTTAGCGACCACCTACGACGTTTATCGCGATGGAGCGCTCTATGCGAGCGGGAACACGGGGACCAGTTTTGACAACAATCTCAACGTGTCGGCAGGGCAGACTTACACCTACTATGTGCTGGCAAAAAACAACAGTGGCACGACCCAATCCAATCAGGTCACAGTATCTGTGCCCAGCGATATTTGCGGTAGTCCGCCACAGCTTACTGTCACTCCTGCCTCCCTGGACTTTGGCGGTGTTACCGTCGGCAGCACAAAAGATCTGGAGTTTACAGTAACGAATACCGGCGCCGGCACGCTAACTGGGACTGCAACCACAACTACTACCGAGCCATTCAGCATCGTTTCTGGGGCGTCTTTCAGTTTGGCCGCAGGATTAAGTCAATCGGTGGTTATCCGCTTTAGCCCGAATACGACAGGTTCCTCCCCTCCTACCGACGTTGACTTTATGTCTAACGGCGGCAATACTACGAAGGTACTAACCGGCATGGGAGTAGCACCCGGGAATTCCAGCGATGTAGCGATTAAAGTTATCGCCAGCTCTGACCCGATCATTGTAGGCAATAAACTGATTTATACGATTACCGTTACCAATAATGGTCCTGGGGATGCTACTGGCATAAGTGTCACCGATACGTTGCCTGCGGGTATCAAAATCCTCTCGGCTGATAATATCTGCACGATCTCCGGGACAACAGTGACCTGCGCACTCGGTCGACTCAGTACGATCAATCCCATCAGCACCCCCGTGAGGATCACCGTTCGGCCATCGGCTGCGGGTATCCTTACCAATACTGCTACAGTTGTGGCAGATCAGGTTGATACTAATCCGGCAAACAATACCTCCACCATAGACACTAAAGTTCTGCCGGTCACCGCGTCTGAGCTTACATTGAACGTAAAAACGGTTGGTGAAGGCAAAGTGACCAGTGATCCGACTGGCATCGACGTTATCAGTGATCCGCCCGGCGGCATCGACTGTGGCACGACCTGCACTTCTAACTTCTTCAAGGAGGCTGGCGGCCCGATTCAAGTAACGTTGAAGGCCCAACCTGCCGAAGGAAGTGAGTTCGCGGGCTGGATAGGTCCATGTACAGGAACTAATCCTATCTGTGTAGTCGAAGGACAAAATAAATCTGTCAACGCAACTGCGACTTTCAGGACTTTCAGAAAGCTTACGGTTGTCCTCTTGCTCCACGGTATGAATTCCGATCCGGAGACGTGGAAAGAATTGGTTACCAGATATTTTAAAGGCAATTGTCCCGAAATAATTGGTGGTGTACTGCTAGGAACTGCTAACCCCAATGATCAAGGTACGCTGTGCTATGCCGTTCGGTTCGGCTGGAATGATATTAGCGGTGATCCGGGGTTGCAGGACGTTTTTGACGGAGCTACGAGCGCAAAGGAATGGGGAATAAATAAATTTGGTGCGGCGCTCCTCAAGGGAGATTTTTCTACGTTCGATCAACTTGGTGATGAAGTCAAAGACGCAGTGTTTGGGATTTTGGATAAACATAAAACGGTAAATATTGTAATGGTTGGACATAGTCGCGGAGGCTTAGCAGCTCGTGCTTTTCTCCAAAATTACAAAAACACTGCGGAGGCCAAATTAATCGTGGGCCTGATCACCACTGGCTCACCGCATAGGGGTAGCGAGTTGGGGAGGATTTATTCCTACTTGGAACAACATCCCCGATCCTGCAATAATAATCAAGCATGTTTAGAAGACTGGCAGGTAGTCGAATTTCTGTTGGGGGAAAGAAAATGTGATGTTTTGTTTAAGAATGACTCGCCATTCGATGTCCGTCGGCCCACGATTAAATATTTGGCCCCTAATTCAGTCGAAATAAATGCTCTGAATCAGGGAACTCTACCTGATGGCATCAGTTACGGCCAAATCCGCTACAACGGTGTTGATTTAGGTATTCTCAAAAGACCGCTATCCAGTGCCATTGCCATTGAATACAGCGTGTTTGATAGAATATTAAAAAGAGATATTTGTGATCAGCTTTCTGTTGATGCGACCAAATCTATATTGCAAGGGCAGACCCCAAGAAAGTTGTCAGGTGACGGCATAGTACCTTTTGATAGCCAAGCCTATCCCAATGCAAGAGTAGAGCTGAAGCAGAGCACCTTCTTGCACACGGAAGAACCTGAGCGATTCGCTGATATCCGCGACATGTTCTGTGCAATGAATTTTTCCGGCTGGCTTGACCAATGCAAAAAATAACGCATCTTTTCCTCTTGGGTTTGGCAGCCGGCGGCATAGCTGTCGGGGGGTGGTGGTTTTATGCCAATAATGCAACAGTCTCTAAAGCCCCGACCATAGGTGAAAGCTCCCAAAAAAGTGGTGGCATTGAGGAAACTCGAGCGCAGAGTGACGGCGAGTACTGGGTGGTGGGCGAGACGCCAGGTGCTCAGATCGCTTCAGATGGAAATCAAGCATTGACGCTGGAGACACCGAAAGCACGCCAAGGTTATTACGACGAATTACAGGCGATGGCCGTAATGCCTCTCTGGCAGCACTGGCAAGAACTATTAAGCCGAGGTAGCCCTATGCACCTGATGCTGGCCACCCCTGCTCTTGCCCAGAGACTCCAGAAAGAAGGTGTCGAAGGCATTTATCTGGAGGCCGTTGACCTGCTAAAGAACCCGGCATTGTCCGATGAGCAAAAAGCTTCGGTAGTGGATTTATTGAGCCGGACCGCCACGAAAGAGGCAATGGAAGTATTGACCGAAGGGCTGTCCGAAAAGGGCAATAAGACTTTGAGTTTCTCAATCGAGGAGGGGATCAAGCGTGCCGGAGATCAGCGTTGGAACGGCCGGTTTCACCCCGAACTTTCACCGGCACTGGAGTCCGTGTGGTCGGACGCGGCTGATAACCCTAAACTCCAATATGCGCTGGCCTTGGCTATCGCCAAGGTAGGCGCTCCCAGCGGCGTCGAGATGCTTTTAACGGAAATCGCCAACGATGGGAGAACCGTTGCGGAAATTCTCAAAGGGGATAATATGCGAGCTCTCACGGCTCTTGAGGCTATGAATGGAGTCCGTAACCCCGATGTTTTGCCCGTCCTGACAAAATGGTTTACAAACCGTCGTGAGGATGATGCCGCGTTCGTGGCGAGTGGCGAGGCATTGGCGTCTATGGGCTCGCCAGAGGCGACGCGAATCTTGCTTGATTGGGCCAAGCATGCGCCCGATGAGGCCGCGCCGCTCGTCGGCAAATGGACCAGCATGGCGCGTGATACAGAATCTCTTAAGTTGCTTCGTGACGCTGAAGCAAAAACTGATTTTTTCAGCAGCGCCCGGGTCAGGCAGAAGGTGATTGAAGCACTATCGAATGGCCAATAAGCCAGCGTAGCAAGGTAGCCTGAATGTAACGAAGTTTAATCTGAGTGCAAAAGGGAGAGCCAGGCCTAGCTTTGTAGTGCGTATTGAGGTAAGTTTGTGAACCCCAACGAAAATGTTACTTGATGTGTAAATGCTGTGCATGTACCTCGGCAATTACACCCTGCCCGGTTTATTTCTGCTGCTTCCATAGGCCTTACGTCACATCGATGCCAGTATTCGCTCCATATTATTTGCTAATCTTTTAATCTTCCCGGCGGCTACATTAGGAACTTGTTCTTGAGATGCTTCTTCAAGCAATTGAATGGTGCGAACAGTACTGAATAGCTTTTTTGCTCGCTGCACTAAATAGTTGTATTCCCCGACCAGGCTATTTGCGGCGGTTTCACCGGTTGAGTCATAGCGCCACTCAAGACCTTCATTAGCCCTTATAGCTATAGCATTAGCTTCTGATTTAAGAGTCTTAACGGCATCAAACGATGTCATGTACAATGCAAGCTCCTTTGCCAATCGTCCAATTTTACTGGCCGCCACTTCAGGTATTCGTTCTTTATCCGCTTCTTTCAATGATTTGATATATAAATCTGTTTCTAAAAGAGAGGTGGCTTCTTTAATAAGCTGATTATATTCCCATACCAGACTATTTGCGGCTGTTTCACCGGTTGAGTCAATGCGCCACTTGAGACCTCTGTCTGCCTCTTCGCCTAGTTCAACGGCACTCTCGTTGAGGCGGGTTACAATCTCTTCTTTTACCTCCGCATGGATATCTGTAGGCTTTTGGCTGGATAATCGCTTGATTTCTTCTTTTGCTTTCTCAAGAGCCAGACCCATCTCTGCAATTTGCTCTCTGCTGATTTCAAGTTCTGTCTCAAGCTTTTCTTTTTCACCCGCGATGGTTTTGTTCTCTTGTTGCAACTTCGTTAGGTCGATTCCCGGCGTTATGTCTGTCGATACTGCCCCTTTATGGGTAGCGTCTTGGCTGTTTTCACTCTTTGCCGGAGAAACAAAACCCAGAACTCCATTGCCATACCGGATACTTGTTCCTGTTATTAACAGATAGCTAACAAGCGCTAAAATGAGTAATAGCACAGAAGCCAAAAACCATGAAGGAAGATTTTTTTCAACTTCTAACATGCCATTATCGTCCAATATACCTAAATCGAATTGTCTAACCAACAGCATTTATACGCTGCCACGAAGTCGAAACGGAGCTTGGAGCTCATGTACACATGGAACCAGTTCTTAATTTTGAGTTCTCCAGTTTCTTTAAACCTTGATACAAAGGATACCACACAGGCACCGGGCTTGTAATTAAGCTGTAAATAGTTAATGTTAGGTTCACCTGCCCTTGGATCACTGGATCAGTTCCTTAATGTTTGGTATTGTCCAGTCAGTTGAAACGTTACGAACGGGGCAAATGCCCCGTCCAACACAGGTTCTACTGTCCGGCAGGTGTGGTATTGAATGTCAACGATCCGTCTCACGCAATCGTTGTATCGTTGGTATCGGCACTGAATGCAATCTATCTTGTTCGTTGAACACAAAACAAACCTGAGGGTCTTTGCTGGCCAGCACGACTTCATTCATATTTTTGAAATCGTCTGAACTTAACGGCCCAATCATCCGCTCGACAACGGCATTCGGTTGTCCAATCTGAGCACGAAAGAGGCCGCCGGAAACGGGCCCTATGACATCGAACTGCTCAATGCGACTAATACCCGTTGGTTCGCTCAGAATGAGCGATAAACCGGTGATACCGTCGAGCATCAAAAATACTTCCAGTTCCATCGATAGCACCTCTCTGGCGCCTAAAATAAACACACTTTGGCTGTAGCTGTCCACAAGCTGCAAACCGTTAATTGTCGGGGCTGCATTCAGGTCGTATGAAAATGCCGGTATTGCCCAGAATGCCAAAAAGCCAAGAGCCGTTTTTCTCATAGCCTCCCCGCCCCGGCGTCAAAGCCAATTTCTTGGTAGAAAGCCTTTGTTACATCCTGAGTCAACTGGATATTGTCTTCCCTGACCGATTTTAATGCCTCGTTTAAAACCGCGGTCAACAACGCTTCCAGTTGTTTCGTTTTTTCTCCTGCCAACGCAGGATCGATTGAGAGCGTTTTAACCTCACGTTGTCCCGTTACGACCACAGAAACCATGCCATCGCAGCTTTTGTTCTCGAATTCTTTAAGCTCGAACTCCTTCTTTGCCTGGCGAAGCTGCCTATTGAGCCGTTGTCCCAGTTCGTTGGCTTGAGTGTGCATTTGATTTTTGGCTTTTTGGAACTTGTTTTTCTTTCTCGATTTCAGCATGTTGTTACCTCAATGGTTTATTTTTTTTGGGGGGGGTGGTAGATCGTTGTCTGACACGTTGCTGGGTTGCGTGGGTTTACCGTCACCACCGCCAAAGGTGTTGTTTAGAAAATTTTCTGCGGATTCGACCTTTTCCTTGACGCTAGTCACCGCAGATTTCGCGGCATCGGCAAAAGGTGTAACGGTTGAGTCATAAGCTAAGGAGCCTTCGTTTCTAAATGCCCTGCCCATCATGTAGGACATATCTTTTTCATTATCGATTTTTCCGCCAGCTTCGATAGTCTTTCTGAACTCGTCCGCATTGCCGAGGTTGGCTTTCTTGAGAGCGGCATCCACTTTAGAACGCTGTGCGCCGGCAGCGGATAGATGTCCTGATTTTGTGCTATCCGCTCCGCTATTTTTGCCAGTTGCATGACCGGGTATGGCTGGCTTATTCCCGTTGGTTTGAGGCGATTTTGTCGCGTGATCCTGATGAGTAACCATGTGCGGATCCGGCTGTTTGAACGCCGATCCGTGTCCACCGCTGCTTTCAGCGCCGCCACCAGTGTCATGGTCGCCGTCTTCGCCTTTGGCTTTTGATCTAAAGCCGGCAGCGGTTTCATTACTGACAATACCATCAACGG
>CAZAUB010000158.1:0-6297 GCA_964488195.1 uncultured Methylobacter sp.
TGGGAATTGCCACGCCTATTGGGACATTAGCAACGACCCTGACCTGTCCTGAGTATATATCTTCAATAGTGACTGTATCTTTTGGCGTGAACATCACCAAATACAGGATCAGCCCCACCAAAGCATATCGCAAAGGGAATTCCTGATCGGTCAGGTAGCGGAGCGAAATCAGCAGTATCCCCAGCGCAAATCCGGCGCTGATAAGTTTGTTTAGACTATTATTTCCAAATATCATCGCCACCCCCTGGAAGGCGTTATAGAGCATTTCGCCATCACCGATGCTTATGATTTCGTAGGCCATACACTATTCTCAACTACTGGGATTTGTGGAATGCGTTATTTCGCAAGTCTTTTTCTATATCCGAATACGAACTTAGCACAATCGAAACGCCAGCAATCGTTTGTCCAACAACCCGGCGCTCTTCATTGATTTTTTCTCTTCTATCTCGCATCGTCGCCAGCATCTTGGTGTCCATTTCTTTCCCACTGCTCTCAATTGAATTTCTTACCGTGTCATACATTTCGTCGACAAGTTTATTGGTAAGCTCTATCGCAAGAACGTTAGTTAATTGCTCAGCTATTACGTAAGCAGCGCCGGGTTCGTGCGCTAATTTTGTTAAAAGACCGTAAGCGCCCGGAGACGTTGCTTCAATAAATTGCTTTTCTTCCGAACTGAACACCGCCCCGCCGGCGCGTTCTTGCATTTTTCTCAGAATGCCGCCCGTGCAACCTACACAAGTACCGCTACCAAGAACCATTTTTTTTACGCGCTCTCTCATTCCAGTTACTTGTATGGTTTCTGTGCTATCACCCGGTAGCAAACATTCGCCTGATTCGCATTTGTAAATTGTAAGCATTCCGCCTTCAATGAAATCCCTTGGCTCGATTTTGCTGGGCTTAAAGTTATATTCGATACCACTATTATCCGCTTTCGTTGCGGCGATATAGGTTCCGGTCAAACTCATTAGCACGCCTTTAAGCTGCTCGTCACCATGCTGAAACCAGGTCGTAGCGTTCGCATTATTCAGTGACTTGTAAACAACGTTACCCGTGAACATATCCGCTCTTCCTGCTTCAATTGCTTTTTTATCGGGTGATGAACTTTTATCTTCCTTTGCCTGAAACCAATCCGATACGAAACCGGTATCGGTCGATAGTTTCGTTGACAAATTGCTTTTGAATGTTTCATTGATCGACTCCAGGCCAGGTCGTAGCGTGTTATCTACAATAAGCTTTCCGGCTTCACAAGAATTCTTCATTAGAGAGTTAATAAATTCTATGTCTTTTTGTAACTTAGTCATGACCTGGGCGCAGGTTGGACACATACCTTCAATGGCCAGCTGAAAGGCATAACCCACTGCGGCTTGTGCAACGCTACGCATAAGCTGAGTAAATTGCGCACCGTTGATATATGAGAACGATCCCCCAAATAAATCAATCCCTCCGCAACCCGCCTTTACGCCAGGCGGTACAAATGAAATCAGGTTAGGATTTACGACTTTATTGCGACTAACAATACTCCCGCCAGTAATCACTCCACGCCGCTGTGTGTCATAGGATCCACCTGGAGTGACATTAATCATGTCGTCAAACATGCCTTTCAATTCATCATTCAATCCAGACTTTGCTGGGCCTGCAATAAAAAGCAGCATACAGGTCAAAAACAGCAAAGAGTGATTACGCATGGTTCAGATCCACATTAAATCTCGGAAGCCATCGAAGCGGCACTCATAAAAATCCCTGCCAGGCTTTTCTTGTCTGGTCTTAACAGCTTTTTGCGACGCTTGATTTCTTGACAGGAAGTAACCTTGTCCATATTGGATTCCCATTAGAATACTGCTCGCAATATCGGACTTCGAGCACTTGAATTTGATACATTTTTTTGATTTCCACATGGTTTAAAATCTCAAAATTGTTTTCTTAGATTATTGCGAATGGTTTTGACCAGTTCGTTTGGCTTATCCATTACTTTCTCGTCAATGTTTTGGAGGGTCTCGGTATCCACTTGCATGGGTTTTACTTTTAAGGTGTCTTGGTACTCGTCGCTATTCAACCAGCCATTTTGGTGAGACAAGGCAATGGCACGCTTGATGATCTCGTCGCCCGATAACAAACCCTGTCCAAGTTGAATGGCGTCGCCGTTCTGCCCTGGTTTAACTAAAAACAGGGCGGGCGTCGTTTCAACACCCAATTTCTTTGCTTGACCACGATCAATCGTGAAATCAGGGAATTCACCGCCAGGCAGGGGTAACCCATCCAGGGCAATAGGTAAAACCTTGAAGCCGTAGGCATTCATCAAGCCTTTCAGAACACCGACTTCCTTTATACAGAACTCACAGGTACTGGCATAAAAAAACCAAAGCCCCGCGTTCTCGGCGAGTTTTTTAGCCGCTTTTTCAGTTCCCTTGGTCGCCCTATCGTCCATGACAAAGGCGCCGAAGGTTGCGATGGGGCGCCTTGAATTTTCGTCAAGCACGGGATCGCTCATCACCACTCGCTGCGAAATCTCGCTAAACTTCTCAGCCTTATCCAGCATCACCCGTTGCAGGTACATGTAAGCCGACACGTTCTGTTGTGTGGGCTCATCAATCGCTTTATCACGATACTTTTCCATGTTTTTACGAAACCACTCTGCCGATAACGGTTTTGCCCCCGGTGGCTTTGCTGGTTGTTCCGGTTCGGTTTTCTTTTCCTGGACAGGTGGTGGCGAAGCAGCTTCTTCAGCAGGTTCCTCATCAAAAACGGGATCTTCATACCAGAACCAGCCTCTCTCCTTGTCTTCGTAGAAAGGTGACTTATTCAGAACGGACGCCGACTGCTCGCGTCCGTCTGAGACACCGTAAAACAACGGCGATCCCTCCCCATTTGCTGCCTTATTTACTTCACCGGCGTTTACCAAGCCGCCACATAACAAGGCGAACAATAAGCAAGGCGCGAGCGCTTTGATCATGCAGTCGCGTCTTCTTTTTCTTTAAGTTCGGATGTGCTTGATTCTTCGATCTCGATCTCGACCTCGCCTTGATCTTTGAGCTCTTTACTCGTTTTTTTTGGTTTTCTTGTCGAAGCCGTTTCCTCGATTATTTTATTTGTTTCTGCTATTTCTTCGTCCAACTCCCCTTCATCAGTAGATGCCGCTGCTATCAGATTGTTATCGGCTTCTATTGCTTGTTCATTGGTTGATCGTTGTAAACGCACGCGATCTCTTAGTCCCAAGCTAATCGTCCGGGATTTGCCCTGGATGCCCCGCAATTCGTTTTCGATTTCCGCCATGGCTTTCATGCGCTGCTCGTCGTCAAGAACGCACGCAAGCCAAAGAGAGCTGAGTTTCTCATCGAGATCTTGAGCCATTTTAATGGTTTGCAGAAACCGATGGGCTAATGGGTCAATAATGGTCACATTGAGTTTCTCAAATTGTGATGTCGTTACCTTAATGTTGTTATTGGCAAGAATGTGTTCGGCAACCGTGATTTTTTTCCGTAGGCTTTCATTCACTTCGTCCATCAGATCACTAATGTCTTTGGTTAGGGAGTTTTCAACGCCATTGATACGGGAAGTGCGCGAATAAAAACGAAGTAGATACACAGCACGCGATAACCCGTCGAAATGTCGACGGTAAATACGTCGTATGTTTGGGGAAAAATACGCCTCAACGACAATACGACTATCCCTGCATTCGCTGATGAAATTTCGTCTGATATAGCCATCTTGTGTAGCTCGTGTAGTGGGTTCGGTTTTTTCTGCCATGGTATTGCCTCAATGGGTGATATTAACGTTTAGGGGGTTAGTCATCTGAAACAAGAATGTCTTCGATCGCTTCCGCAGTTGTCATGCCGCGATGGGTTCGCTCCGATATTTTTTTAATATCGTCCGGATGGGTTGAGTAAAGTAGCTTGGTGTATTTATCCACTATCAGCCGACCGATCCCCACGCCATAACTGGTTACGAAGAATATTTCAGAATATTGCCCGGTCACGGTATGCACTGATTTTAAAAACGTATAACCGCCCTCTCCGATCATTAACCGGTTCTGGCGCTTAATGGACTCAATGGTTTCCGGCTTTTGGTATAGCAGGTAGAGATTGGCCGAGTTTTCAGCGATCGCCACGCCAGATGGCGAGCTGTACAGGTCATTGAGTGACTGGGTAATGGTTATAGCGGCCCCGTTATATTTCCGAAAGCGCCGGTATCCGGTTTCAATGAATCGAGCAATATTGCCTTTGGCAAGCAGATCCCACGCTTCATCAATGATGAGGATTTTTCGCTGATCGCGATTACCCAGATACATAGCTTGCTGGATCTGGTAAATCAGAATTAGCAGCACGACTTGCTGTAAATGGCTGCGACCCTTGAGTTCTTCGAGCTCAAGACAGGTCAGCGCATTATTAAAGTTGACGTTGTTTTCCCCATTAAAAAACCGGCCGTATTCACCGGTACTGGTAAATGCGAATAACTGGTGCCCCATATCAATAACGCGACGGTCTTGGTCTTGGAGTAATTTTTCAGCAACCCGGTCAACGGTCATTCCGACTCCGTACTCATCCCATAATTCTTTCAGGATTGAGCGTAACCTGGCATGCTGAAGATCGGACAACTTATCTTCCATAGCGGCCATGGACACAATGATACCTACCAGCATGTCGGCTTCTTCATTGTAATTTTTGATAATCTGAAACGGATTCAGGCAAATTTGGCTCTTTTCACCAAATTCAACAAAGTCGCCGCCAATGGCATCGGTCAATTTCTCGTAAGAACGCCCAATATCAATCACCCAGCATTTGGCTCCGGAGCTGATATACGAGGTAATAATATCGTTGGTCAAAAACGATTTTCCGGATCCGGACGCTGCTACGATACACGTATTGTAGTTCGTGTTAGAGTCAAAAATATCCATGTTCATGATCTGACCGCCGCGAGAAATAAACGTCAACTGCGGTGTGCCGGTACCACTCCAGTCAGCGATGATGGGCAGAAATTCGACAGCGTGTTTGGAACCGCAACGTTTGTAACGCTGCAGAAATCGTACCGCTTTAAGGTCGGCGCAAAGTGGCAGTGAATTCACTAACATGGGAAGTATGATGTACTTGTCTTCTTTCATGCTCCAGCCGATTTCGCTGAAATAAGTTTGGGCTTCTGTTAGCCGGGTTTCGCTTTTATCCAGTGAGTCAGTGAACAATCCAACACACAACTTGATTTTGAGAATCCGGTCACCGTCGTTAATGGACTTGAACAATAGGTCGGTGCTTTCTTTTTTGAATATCAGTTTCGGATTGAATTTCAACATCGGCCCAAACGCCTGGTAATTGATGACATTACGCTCTTTGTCGGCTTTCTGTTTTTCGGCAGCGTTATCCGGGATAAAGATATTCAGATTGATAAAAAAGTTACCGTGAATTCCACGGGCGCCGGTTAAGGGGTCGCCAATCATGCGCCGCATATTTTGAAGGCTCATTTGTCCTTGTAGTCGCCCTGGCGACAGGATCCGCAATCTTTTATCACCGAGCCAGACACCGTTGGCATCGGTCTGTATCATGTCGTCATATTCGCTCAATTGCTCATTGACTGGTGATGTGGCATCGTAATATTTCGCTGGGCATCGCCAGTTTGCTGAAGGACTCCAATGCAGTATTTGCCCAACCACGCGCAAATAAAGCTCCGCATCCATTGTTTGCGGGACAAACCCTGCGGATTTCAATGTTTGCTCAAACGACAAACGAAGATCTCGTGCAGCCGAAATATCATGTTGTTTCGGTAATTGGTTTTTTTGCTCAAGAGGAAGTTTTATGGTGAAAACGACTTTGTACTCGCGAACATACGATTGAGCATGCAGACTGATCGCTTGATTTGATCCTTCTGTCAGCATTTTTAGACGATTATTCAGCGACTCTTGCAGCGCTTCATCTTTAGTGTTGCGAAGGTGCTTAATATTGTCCAGTGTCGGACGAATATCTTGAGACCCCATCAGCATGATTTGAATGAAGCTCTCTTTGGGGTAATCGAACGAGAACAGGACATTCAATCGCTGGGTTACTGACTCGTCACCGCCCGGCAGGGGTTTGGCGACAAAACCAAAACCGATAGTGCCATCGGCCATGGTGAACAAATGTGTTTCCTCGTCAAAGGATTCTACCGGGACGAGTTCGCTTAAGGTGTGTCGTTTGAGTTGTTTTTCATAGACAAATGCGCCCATAAAGGATCTCCTGAATTTAAGAAAACAGGTTTGTATTTTAAAGAAACGATTTTCTTTACGTCGGGTCGAAAGACGCGCTTTTTCTGCCTCTTTTGATTATTATTTTGTCT
>CAZAUB010000159.1:0-1527 GCA_964488195.1 uncultured Methylobacter sp.
CCGCCGACAGGGTTTTCATCGAACACGGCGCGATAATCATCCCTTCTGTTTTAAACCCGCCGCTGGAAATACTGGCGGCAATGTCATCGATGCCGTGAGTCACATCGGCCAGCTCGGCCAGTTGGGCGCGTTTCATGCCCATTTCATGCTTTAAATTCACCACACCGGCAGAAGAAATAACCAAATGCGTTTCCCATTGCTCCTGCGCCTGCAAAACTTGCAGCATCCTTACCCCATAAACCGCGCCGGTTGCCCCGGTCATGGCGATGATTAAACGTTTTTTTTGATTCATTTTTTAGTATGGCTAAGATAGTGATTTCATGATGGAACACGGATTAAACGGGCTAAAGGCTAAAGGCTAAAGGCTAAAGGCTAAAGGCTAAAGGCTAAAAATTGGAATACACCTTAAACCTAAACACAAGCTTTTTCGCCCTTCGCCCTTCGCCTTTAGCCTTTCACCACATTTCACCCGTATTCTACTTTTTAAACTGGAAAGCACTAATCCCCTGCCCTGACATCAAACTCAATCTTCCAGCGACTTTGATCTTTTTGGGATATGGCTTGCAATTCCAGCGTACCGACTTCGGTCACGGCTGCACACAAATGCACCGGTACGACTTCACCGGGTCTGCGGCCTTCTTCCGGCAAGGTAATTTCAATCTCATCGAGTTCGTCTAGCTCTTCGTTAGTCCAGTAATCCAGACGGGTTCCGACTTTATCCTCGCGCCGAGTATTGGACGCAAAAAAACGAAACCGCACCGGCTCGCCGATCACCAGACCGAATTCATCATCCGGCAATTCCTGTTGGGTACCCTCTTCCATGCCAAACGGGGCGATGCACAAGGCCTGGATTTCCGGCAACAATCCGGGCACTGCGGGCATGGCGCTTTCTATGCCGACATAATATGAGGCCGCCGTGCCGCCTTTAATACGCACACCTTTGCCTTTGCGGACGTAGCCATAGTAAGCAGCGCCACGGGCGACCGCCAGGTCAAGATCGGCACCGGCCAATAACCTGGCTTCGGGGGCTTGCTCCGCTCCCAACCATGAATTTAACACATCCATTAAACGGTCAGCCAAGGCTCCTGCTTTTAATACGCCGCCGTTAAACAACACGGCAGTGGGATGCAAGAAACTCGCGTGCTCCGGCAGATTGATGTCTTTAAGCTCGTCCGTAGCTCCGTGTTGTTTGGCTAGGAACGCCGCCAAATGACGGGTAATGCCTGCATCTTGGGCATAAGGCAAACCGGCGGTTCTTAAGCCGGTACGGGGGCGACTTGTCGGCCTGTCAGTGACGGCTACTTTAGGCAGGAAACCTTCAACCAGCACGCGATTTAGTTCTTCACGGGTTAATTCGGTGCGCAGTGTGCCGCCGATTAGGGAAGAACCTCTGCTTGCCACCACCAACGGAATCGTATCAAGCTCGGAATGATTGAAGAGCTTTTCCTTGGCATCACGGCAACTGTGGGTCAAAGCTTGAAGCTGCCATGCTTCTAAACGTTTGCCATCCTTTTCAAGCTTGGCTTT
>CAZAUB010000159.1:1627-3709 GCA_964488195.1 uncultured Methylobacter sp.
CCCACCGCACGCGCCGCTTCAACCGTCAACTCCCGTGCCGCAGGATCGAATGAGGCCGGCACGGTGATAACGACATCCTGCTGATCCAGCGGTGCATCGGGGTGCAGACTTTGCCATGCATCGCGCAGATGTTGCAGATAAGCCGTGGTTGCCTGGAATGGCGAGACGCGTTCGACTTCGTCAGGGGCTTCAGCGGGTAACACGGCTGCTTTGCAATCCACACCGGTATGACATAACCAGCTTTTAGCGCTGGACACCAATCGTATCGGAGTTTTGCTGCCCAGATTACGGGCGATTTCGCCGACCAGAAAATCGGGCTTTGCAGTCCAGGGTAACGCCGTAGAGCCTGTAGCAAGTTCGGCTTCGTGAGCCAGATATAAAAATGACGGCAACTGTTGCTTTTCTTCAACCGAGCCGGGAGAGGTCAGCTGCGGTATTGCCATGATTTGCGGCGAGAATTCCTCATCGTCGATATTGTCCAAATCGGCATAAGACAAAACGCAATGCGTCGTGCCCAAATCAATGCCGACAGAAAACCGTGTTCCATTTTGCGGGCGTTCAACTGCAATGCTTTCATTTGCCACAGCCACCTCTTCTGTAGCCGTTTCCGGTTGCGTTTGACCAGGCAAATCGCTCATAACTCAACCTCTGCCGGTGCGATAACAGCGGCATTATGCCCTGAGGTCAGCTTGGGCAGCCTGATACCGGTAACTTGCCAACCCTTATGAACCAGCGTACCGGTAAAAGGCGCAACGCCGACGATATTACCGGTTAAACGCACTTCAGCGGCGTCAAAACCCTCCGGCAAAGTGATTTTACTGCCTTCCTGTTCACTGCGGACAGCGGCCAACGTAAAATGTTCATTAATCGCCTTATTACAGCCTTCATGCACGACACGAGCGGCAATACCAATATCCGCATCACTGAAAGAGGCAATATCCTCTTTAATAAAATCGATAAAACGCGCTTCTTTTTGCAGTAAACCCAGCAATTGCAAGGCCGCATCCGGGGTTGCCTCTTTTAATACCACAGGTTCCGGTGCAGGCGCCTGAACAAGTTTTTCAACTTCGATAATTTTCACTGCCGGTTCATCTGGCTGCATGGCCGATTTCTTCTTACACCGAATCCGACTGATCACCATCGACAGCAATAACACGATTAGAATCAGCGACAACAGCGCAACAGCGCCCGCCAAACAAACATGCCATAAATCGAAGGTAGTGGGTTTTAAGGATAAATCGATTGCATACGTATTCATTACACGAGGCTCTTTTAATTGTTATTGTTGACCGGATTTTCTGGCCGCTTCACCAAACATCATGCCTTGCAGTACATTACGAGTGGTTTGCATGCGCATCTGTCTTAAATGACGGTCGGCGATGGTGCCGGGCACTTTTTCAGCCAGATAAACTTCGCGCATCTGGGATAAAACCGACTCGCATTGCTTCATGATCTCTTCTGTCGCCCGGCGGCTCTCCTGTTCCTGATGAGCGGACTTTTGCATTTCAGCTGAAACACACTTTTTATATTGATATTGGGCATCCTGAATTTTCTTAATCGTGGCATCGGAAAGCGTCGTGTTTTGCCATTCATTTTTGGCATCCTCAGCAAAAGCGGTTGTTGCCGACAATAAAACGGTTAAGAAAAGAATCTTTTTCATGGTATTTCCCGGTGGTGTTAATGGAACTTTGAACACTTGATTTTACGCGAACTGGTCAAAAATAAATAACATTTGTCAGCAGCATAACAGGCGTTTCTTAAGCGTCGTTAACTAACAATGCGCCCAAATTTTTAACTTTCAAGGGTATGGATGGTTGTGGCGCTGTTTTTTTGCGGGTTTTGCACCTAAACAGCCGGATAATTCAATCGTGTCAGCGCGTGGCAAATCCGTCCTACAGTTCCCGCCCTAACAGAATTTATCGTTTGACAAGTCGGCCCTTACAGCGTAGTTTTTTTAAACAGAGAGTGGGATTGAAATTTTCACTCGTTTATAAGACCCTTAAGGAGGAAATGTGAATCTTACAAAATCAATCTTATTAACAGTCATTTATAGCGCAGGTTTGCTGGCTCCTGCAATAGCGG
>CAZAUB010000159.1:3809-6297 GCA_964488195.1 uncultured Methylobacter sp.
TCCTGATCCTGATCCGGCGACATTTCAAGCGGATAAAGGTCGCCATATTGCAAATATTCTGGAAAGAATTCAAATTGCTCAAAAAAATCTGAGCTGTGTTCAAGCCGCTCAAGATCATACGGCCTTAAATGCTTGTGATGAGACCGTTAAACAAAATCATGATGTTTTAGAGCCGGAAGTAAAAGCACCGATCGCCAATAAAAAAGCGCAAAAAAACGCGAAACCTAAAGGAAAGCAGTAGCGTCCGCAGTGGTGCTAAAGTTCCAGTCGCTCCCGTTACGCCTAAGCTACATGAAACACCAGTCGTTCACGCGGTTGGCGTTTTTTAGTTTTATCCTTCCCACACCCCCAGGCGGGACGAGGTTTGCAACCCCGTTTCTATCGTTTTTTGCGATGTCTGAGCCAAGCAGCTACACTTAACCAACGCAAAACATTTCGCACGGGGCAGCAACATGCCCCGTCCGGCCCAAGGTAACCGGAGTTGTTATAGTTTTTTAAATTGGATATGTTATTTTGTTTCCATTCCCAGTCATTCAAGCCATCAAAACCCATGAAAACAAAATACCGGCAGTTCGGTTTATTGCTGTTACTGCTCATTTCAATAGGCTGTAGCAAAGCCATCGCTACGGCACCGGATGTGACTTTTACCACTCTCGTCGGCCAAAAAATCGCGCTAAAAGATTTGCGCGGCAAGCCGGTTATCGTCACTTTCTGGGCGACCGACTGCCCGGCTTGCATCAAAGAAATCCCTGATTTAATCGATCTTTATGCTCAGTACCATGCCTCAGGTCTTGAGATGATTGCCGTTGCGATGTATTACGACCCGCCCAATCACGTCGTCGATATGACTAAGACTAAGCAACTGCCCTACAATGTGGCGCTGGATTTAAACTCGGAACACGCCCAGGCTTTTGGCGGCGTGATGTTTACGCCCAGCACTTTTTTGATTGCCCCGGACGGTTCGGTTGTTAAAAAAGAAATCGGCCTTTTTGACTTGGCAAAAATGAAAACGAATATCGAATCACTACTTAAAGGCTAGCCCATGCTCTGGTTAAAAGCGTTACACCTGATTTTTATGGTCACTTGGTTTGCCGGGCTGTTTTACCTGCCGCGCCTGTATGTTTATCATGCAATGAGTGATGATGAAATCAGCAATGAACGCTTTAAGGTGATGGAGCGCAAGCTGTTCTTCGGCATTATGACGCCGGGCATGATTGCGACGTTGATATTCGGCATCTGGATGCTGGTTGCTTACGACTGGGCTGTTTATGCGAATGCCGGTTGGCTGCATGCCAAGCTGGCGCTGCTGGCGCTCACACTGGTGTATCACTATTTCTGCGGGGTGTGGCTGTTTGATTTTAAACATGACCGCAACCGGCATAGCCATGTCTTTTATCGCTGGATGAATGAAGTGCCGGTTTTGTTTCTGGTCGGTATCGTTATTCTGGCGGTTGTTAAGCCTTTTTGATGCGATAAATGCTTTAAACTATAACGCCCATACCTTTAGAGAAAAACATGAATCTATCCGATTTCACCCACAGCACCTATATGTCTAGCCTCACGGGTGGCTTAATGATCGGCTTTGCCGCTACGATGCTGGTGTTATTCAATGGCCGGATTGCCGGTATCAGCGGGATTTTAGGTGGTCTGTTTCAAGCTGGTAAAGGCGACAAGGCTTGGCGCATGCTGTTTGTGCTCGGCTTGATCACTGCGCCTTTTGTTTATAAAATTACCTTCGGCCTGCCTACTGTGACTATCGAAGCGGAAACAATTGAACTGATCATTGCCGGTTTATTGGTCGGCATCGGCACCCGGTATGCATCCGGCTGCACCAGCGGGCACGGCGTCTGCGGCATTTCCCGTGGCTCTATTCGCTCCATTGCGGCTACGCTGACGTTCATGACCGCAGGTTTTGTCACCGTCTATCTGACTCGCCATCTGTTAGGACTTTAATCATGCTGGCTATTAACGCATTTTTTGTTGGACTGCTATTCGGATTGGGTCTTATCGTCTCCGGCATGACCAATCCGGCTAAGGTCATCGGCTTTCTGGATTTAGCCGGGGCTTGGGATCCATCGCTCGCATTCGTCATGGGAGGCGCTATCCTGATCGGATCTGGAGGCTTTGCTCTGGCAAAAAAACGCCAGCGCAGTTTGCTGGGAGCGCCTATGCAACTGCCCACATCAACCAAACTGGATAAACGTTTATTGCTCGGCAGCCTGGCTTTTGGCATCGGCTGGGGAATTGCAGGATTTTGCCCAGGGCCTGCCGTTGTCAGTGCGGCGGCAGGACAACCCAAAGCATGGATATTTGTAGCGGCGATGCTGGTCGGCATGGTTTTGTACAGCGTGATTGAGCAACGTGGGAAATGATTGCATCAGCCCCATAAAATCACGAAGCGTATTGTTCGCGAATGAAGTGCCGCTCACACCACCTATTCAAACACCTTGTTCAGTTTAAATTTATTAATCGCGCTTTATAATACCAA
>CAZAUB010000160.1:0-3626 GCA_964488195.1 uncultured Methylobacter sp.
CGACATTATCCTTCCTTCTCAATTTTAGTTAAATTCGCTCTCAGAACAGGACCGAAGTCATGTTTACCAGGATCCACAAACGTAAATAAGGACACATCTTCCTCATCCAGCTCCAGACAACCTAATAATTGAGCCTGATCCGTATCACCGACCACCAGCGCTTTTAACAGCGGTGTAGGCAAAATATCCAGCGGCATCACGGCTTCATAAACACCAACAGGAACAATCGCCCGGTTGCTGCCGTTTTTATCGGTTGTTAAGGGGAATTTACGATTCAGCTTACGGTCAACGCTAGACGTATAAACATTTAGCGCCGAATATTTGTCTTTACCCGGAACAATCCAGCCGAATAACTCACGGGCACGGCCCTCTTGCAAGACCGAAATCTGATTGCTGTAACAACCCAAAAAAGCCGCCCAATCTGTAGCAAGATGTCCATACAACACCGAACCTGAAATCACCCGGTTTTCGACCGCTTCCAGCTGACCTGCCACCAAGTCATTGGTGTTGGCGCCGACTCGGGTACGAATCAATCGTGGCTTTTTAACGGTAGGCCCTGCCAATGACACAACGCGTTCGACATTGATTTTACCGGTGGTAAATAATGCGCCGATGGCGATCACCGCCTGATAATCCAAATGCCAAACGAATTTATCGATAGCGACCGGATCAAGCAAATGAATATGGGTGCTTGGCAAGCCCGCAGGATGGGGGCCGGAAAACTCGGCGACAGTTACAGGCGAGTTGCCGGTTGCAACTTCAGCCCCGGTCGCCTTGCAGACGTAAGTTTTGCCTTCCGTCAGTTTGGCAATAACCGCCAAACCATTGGCAAAATCATCGCCGCGCTCTTTGATGACAACCGCAGGATTTGCCGCTAATGGGCTGGTGTCGATAGCAGTCACGAAAATTGAGCTGGGCTTGCTGTCTACCGCAGGAATCTTGCCGTAAGGGCGTGTGCGGAGTGTCGTCCACAACCCGGACGCCAACAGATTTTCCTTAACCTGTTCTGCCGACAAATCACCTAATTCGGAAGCTTTGTATTTTGCAAACGTCTCCTGAGTATTGCCTTTCAGCTCGACAACAACAGACTGCAAAACCCGTTTTGCGCCGCGATTAATGGACTGCACCACACCCGCGCCGGGTGAAGTAAAGACAACACCAGGATTTTTCTTGTCAGCAAAAAGCACTTGGCCCAACTTGACCGTATCGCCTTCACTGACCATCATGGTAGGCTTCATGCCTACATAATCCACCCCAAGAATCGCAACGGACTTAACCTTATTGCCATCCCCAATAACCTGTTCGGGCTCTCCGGTAATCGGTAGATCCAAACCTTTTTTAATACTAAATTGCATAGTGTGAGCCTGCTCTCCAATTAAGTTGCTTTGATCCCATCCTTTCATTTCAAGTACAAATAAAACAAGAGGCGCATTAAGACGTAAAACGATGGCATTAAACCACAAAAACGAGGCATTCTCAACCGCGACAGGCCTTACCGAAAAGTCTTTTTAACAAATGCAAAAACAGATTTTTTTATCCAGCCTTCCCCACAGCTCGTAAAAAAGCGCAAGTCGGCAGTCGATAAAGCTGGCTATAATTAGCATGCAACAACATAACCTGAAAAAATCAATGCAAACTTAACATCTCTAATAACAAGAAAGCCCCAGTAAATGGGGCTTTCAAAGATATACTTTACATAAGTTCTGTAAGGTGACTCCTAGAACGGAATATCATCATCGAAGTCGTCATAATTTGGCGGCGCAGGTGGCATGGATGAACCGGAATCATTTTGCGGCGCCGATTGCTGGGGCTGACTGGCGGGTCTTGATGAGGGCGCAGAATATCCGCCCTGCGACTGATCGCCGCCAAACTCGGAAGTACCGCCGCTACGACTGTCCAGCATGTTCATGCTGTCGGCAACAATTTCAGTGCTATACCGATCCTGGCCGTCTTGACCTTGCCATTTCTGAGTGCGAATACGGCCTTCAATATACGCTTGACTGCCTTTTTTTAAATATTCACCGGCGATTTCAGCCAAACGACTAAAAAAAACCACTCTATGCCATTCGGTTTCTTCGCGGCGCTCACCCGTTTGCTTATCTTTCCAGCGCCTGGAAGTTGCCAGACGAATGGTCGTAACGGCACCGCCGCTAGGCAGATAACGAACCTCGGGGTCGGCACCTAGCCTTCCTATTAACATCACTTTATTAAGCATCTATTTCTCCCATTGTTTTCGCAATTATGCATTGACGTACTGTGTGATCAAACCTTGTAATCGATCTTTATCCAGCTGCTGATTATCAACCTTAAGATAAACCAAGGCCTCTTCATAATGCAGCGTGATTTCCTCTACACCATTGATTTTAAGCATTTCAGCAACAAATGTATTTGCGTCCTGTTCACTGATTTTTTCCAATGCGATGAGCAGGTTTGCCACATAGCGGGGAGGCTTCATCCAGAAGGACACCAGCAACCAGCTGAAAGCGGCAGCGGCGCAAAATAAAAACACCGCTGCAACCCCAAATTCGCCGTTAAACCAGCCGCCCACCAGCCCGCCCA
This sequence comes from uncultured Methylobacter sp., assembly GCA_964488195.1. Taxonomy (GTDB): domain Bacteria; phylum Pseudomonadota; class Gammaproteobacteria; order Methylococcales; family Methylomonadaceae; genus Methylobacter_A. Next base: position 2,560 of record CAZAUB010000160.1, read on the forward strand.
TAAAGAGCCCCAAAAACTGGGAGCTTGAATAAGCGCCCATCGCCGTACCTTTCAAGTCAGCAGGCGCGGTCTTCGATATTAAAGACGGCAGTGTCGCTTCCAGCAGATTAAAGCCGCAAAAAAACAGCCACAAGAAACCTATAATCCCGACCAGGTTCTGATGGACTGCCGACAAGCCCAATTCAGCGATCATCAACACTGCAATAGCGCCCATAAACACCTGCTTCATTTTGCGTTTTTTTTCCGCCAGGATAACAAACGGCACGGCGAACGCCATCGAAATAACGAAAACCGGCAAGTAAACCTGCCATTCATGTCCGGCTATTAATCCCGCTTTCCTCATTAAGGTAGGCACCACCACAAAGATAGCCATTAAAATCATATGCAAGGTAAAAATGCCGTAATTCAGGCGCAACAGATCCGGATTTTTCAGCACCTGCGTCATTTCTTCGGGAACGACTTCCGCATCCCGATGCAGCTTGGATAGCTGCGGATCGGGAACGATGAGAATAATCGTTAAAATAGCCAGCGAGGTCAATAATGCAGTCACCCAAAAAACGCTCTGCACGCCGCCAAATCCGGAAATAACAGGGCCGGCTATGATGCCTACGCCAAACGACGCGCCTATACTGATTCCGATAATCGCCATGGCTTTGGTGCGATGAACTTCCTGCGTCAAATCAGCAACCAAGGCCATGATAACCGCTGAAACCGCACCGGCGCCCTGAAAAGCCCGTCCCACCAAAACCCCGTAAATGGTCGTTGATAATGCCGCAATCACGCTACCGATCAAAAACAACACCAAGCCGATAATGATGATTTTTTTGCGACCGAAGCGATCCGATAACAAGCCGAAAGGGATTTGCAACAGCACCTGAGGCAAACCGTAAATACCCATAGCCAGACCGATCAGCGCGGGCGTTGAGCCTTCGAGCTGCTCGGCAAATAAAGATAACACCGGCAAAATCATAAACAGCCCCAGCATCCGCAACGCATAAATGCTTGCCAACGACCATGTCGCGCGTTTTTCCGATGAAGTCATCGAACTTGTAATGTCCTGCCCTAAA
>CAZAUB010000160.1:3726-6270 GCA_964488195.1 uncultured Methylobacter sp.
CCAGCAGGAACAATTAAACCAGAGCGAATAAATGCCGACCTATAAGCAGCATAGCAAGGCCTAAACTGCCCCAACTCTAAACGAGACTGTATATACAAAAACCAATACTGAGATACCGGCACAAACCGAGACTTTCCATTTTTCGTATCAACAAACTGGAAACCCTGATTAATACAGTTGGCCAACTTCAAATTTTCAGCTTCTGACCACCTAGCACCAGTAACTAGACATATAGCGAATACATACCGTAATGATTCATTATTTGACAACAATATCTTAGACCTAAGCAATTCTACTTGGACAGGAACCAAATAGGACAACTCAGCTTTAACCTCCCGTATTGTACGCATGGCAAGGACAGACGAATCATAATCAATAACAGATAACCGCCTAAGCTCCCGAAAAACAGCCTTTAAGGTGATCAACTCACGATTTAACGTGGAAGGCGAAATACCAGAATCAAGACGACTCGAGCGATAAGTTGCAAAAAGTTCAGGATTCATTAATTTAGCAACCGGATTACCAATCAGACTGGACAAACGAAGCAGCTTCTTCATGGTTTTAGACGCACTTTTCAAAGTACGTCCATGCAAATCAAACCATAACTGAATAAGATCAGTTAAACGTCTATCATCACCATTGGCCTGTACGGCCTGAGTATCAGATAAACGTGAAACATAGGATTGCTGAAATTGAACCGCATCAACTCTAAATTTAAATAATCTAATAACACGCTTTCCCTTGACACCATCAGGGCGAAAGTCCAATTGATATTTTTTACCTACCTTAGTAATCATGCAACTTTAAAAAAATTATCATGAGCCCGCTTTTTTATCGGTTCATTATTCAACCGAACAATTTCAACATGCTTTCTCAAGCATTCAGCCGAACAAAAAACAAACTCTTTCCAGACCAAAGCAGTTTTAAGCAAAACCGTACCAGGGCAAACTTTACAAGGCACAATAGCAAAAAGATTAGTATTCATTTTTTGGCCTTATTTCTTTGACGGTATGCTTTTTGACGACAAGCGGAAGAACAATAAAAAACAACCCTAGGGCCTTTTTGCAATAAAAGCGCACGCTTACCACAAATCAAACAATGCAAATTAACATAGTCCGCACTGAAGTGATAACTCACGCCGGCATACTCATAACGCTTATCACGCAGCCTTACCGATCAGACGCCTTTTTTCCAGACCCTTTTTAACCTGCTCACGCAGATCCTCATCACCTAACCCCCTGCTTCGGTAATACGTCTGGATTTCCGGCCAGATATGCAAGTTATGCAGCTGACGCATTACGTTGCGCACAGTGCAATCATTGCGACGAGCCATGATTGACACGAGATTTCCAATCACTGAAGTGATGTTTCTGGCGATTGGATCGACCGCCTCTTTTTTTTTGCGCGTGATTTTCACACCCCGAGCGGGAACAGTGAAAACAACATCTTGCATGAGTAATTGCCAAAAGGGGTTTAAATACCCCTTAGCATCACCATCAATCATTAACCGGTTACGTTCCAGGGCATACCGCCAAAGGTCAGTTAAATGGTCAGCTACTTGATTAAAACCTTCGAATACTAAACCCAGACCTAAGCCTATTTCCCGAATAACCGTATGATGCAAACGCGCTTCAATCCGGCGCACTGGCTGAGAAGGGTCATAGGTACCAAGGGAATAACAGTTCCATTCTTCCCGGCAATAATCAACCTTATCAGACTTAATCATTTCATAGCTCTTATCATAAAGCGCCATCTGTACGGCTATTGGCTTTCCTATCAAATAATCCTTAGCCTGACCTTCCCGGCCATAAGTACCAACCGCATCAGTAAAATCTGTAAGGTCAATAGACGCAAGACCGTCATAAGCCCTAATCGTCCTGGAAGCCGTTACCAAATTCCGAACAAAATCCCCCGGCAAATTAAAACCTTGATAATCACAAGCCAAATGAACAGCAACACCCTTTGCTTCAGGCTCTTCCAAAAAAAGGCGAGAAATGCCAACGAAATCACCATGAAGATATTCCCAAATCTCGGGGACTGTACGTTGTGAAATAAAATGCGGGGACAGTTCGATTTTTAAATGCGAGCCTTCCTGATCCATCTTTCCGTAATAACTACCGAACAGAACAACAAGACCCACAGTATTATTCTGAAACTTGTAACGATAACCGCAAGTTTTACCCATCCGGCTAAAATGCCAACGATCATCATTAACCTGATCATTTGCAGTTAACCGAATAAACTCATCCTTTTGCTCAACATGCTGTTCAAGCTTGTGAATATATGAAGCTTTAGGCACACCATAAAAAAGCTGTCTGACTGTGTCCACTGAAGCACCCACCACATTAACACCTGACAAATCAGTAATACCGTCATTATTTGCAAACAATAAACCCTTCTGATCTTCTTCAGAACCAAGAGCAAGAGAATCAAAGGAATAGCGTTGGTTATATTTCATGTTATCCAGCTTTAATAAGGTTGTATTTTACTTGTTCTGTTACGTGTGACAGGGACGTAACAGCCTTTTTTGTTTTTTTTACTTTT
>CAZAUB010000161.1:0-2360 GCA_964488195.1 uncultured Methylobacter sp.
TTCTGACCTCCATGGATGGAGGAAATGCCGAGGACTGCCGGGAGCAGTCTCGGCCGCCATCCCTGGCAGTCGGTCGCATTGGTTCCCTACCGCTTGCGACACTTCCGCCATCCCTGGCAGTCGAATAACGCCATGCAACAGGCTGCGGCTGGCCCAGGGAAAAGGCGATACATTAATGTTTTCCCAGCGCACGAACGGGTGTTTGCTCAGGATCGCATTGCCGTGGTGACCGGCATTGTAAACGGCATTCTTGCCGTAGGCGTGGAAAGGCCAGGTGTTTTCAGCGAGAAACTCAAGCTGGGACAAAACCGGCCAGTCGGCGATTTTTTGCTGATGGCGCTGGTGTTCGCCCTGCATTTCCTGCAAGAATATCAAGTCGGCATCGGCGGCTATCAGTGCATCCCGGATTTGGTGCAGCACAAAGCGCCGATTGGTGGCATTGAAACCTTTGTGGATGTTGTAGGTTAATACTCGTAATTCTTTTTCACTCATACGCACTAATAAGGCCGTTTTCGAATATGCAGCCGGTAAAGCACCGGCGAGACCAGTTCCTCAATCAGGAAAAAAATAACCACAACCAGGACGATGTCGATCAGGCCCAGCTCCAGCGGCTCTTTTAACAGTAATATCGGTAACAATGATTCAGGCACAGTATCAAGACCCCGCGCCCGGCTGCTTTCAGCGCGTCCCATTCGGCGTTTGATAAAGCTTGCCAGCAAATCTCCGGCCATTGCCAGAGCGCCGAATAATGCCCCGGTCAAAGGTTCTAGTCCGCTTAAAATTGCTGCCAGGGTGCTAAAGAAAACAGCTGAACACAAACCACGCCAGGTTTTGGTGTTGCCGAACAGGCGATGGCCGTCGCTTAAGGTTAATCTGTTATCCACCGGCCATGTCCAGCGTTTACCCAGTGCTTTGTTGACCAGCACCGGCGCGCCGTTCGCGGCAACCAGCAATGCGACAGCCTGGATCATGCAATATAAACATAACGATAGCGCAGTCATGTTGGAAACTCCGGTTGCTCAAAAAAGCTAATCTTATTTGACCATAGTTAGCAATCTCTGTCGATTCAGATTAGATGTGAATTTGCCGCCGGTTAAGCGCATAAAACAGGCTGCTTAAAAATACTGTAAAATGCTGTAAAATGCCCAAAAGGCAAAAATCACTTTTTTAATTTAAGAGAAAACCATGATAGATAACAAACTGCTCGATATTCTGGCTTGTCCTTTATGCAAGAGTCCGTTGATTTATGACAAGTCTAAGCAGGAGCTTATCTGCAAAGCCGACCGTATTGCTTTCCCTATCCGTGATGATATTCCCGTCATGTTGGAAGATGAAGCCCGTGAATTAACTAACGACGAAATCGACGCATTAGCCAAATGAGTGTGCGTTTTAAAGTCGTCATCCCGGCAAGATACGGGTCGACACGATTGCCAGGCAAACCGTTGCTGAATATTGCAGGCAGACCGATGATTGCGCATGTCTGCGAACGCGCCAAGGAAGCCGAAGCCGATGAAATCATTGTCGCTACCGACGATCAGCGGATTTTTCAAGCAGTCAGCGACTTAGGGTTTAAAGCGGTAATGACCCGCGCGGATCATCAAAGCGGCACGGAAAGGATTGCCGAGGTTGCACGGCTTTGCGGCTGGGTGGGCGATCAAATTATCGTTAATCTGCAAGGCGATGAACCGCTGATTCCACCGGCCTATATCCGTGATGTTGCTTCAGCATTAGCCGATCAAAAGCTGGCGGGTATTGCGACATTGGCCGCCAAAATCACAGATCCCGAAGAAATTTTCAATCCCAACGCCGTAAAAGTGGTCTTGAATCATGCCGGTTACGCGCTTTATTTTAGCCGCGCGCCGATTCCTTGGGAAAGGGATGCGTTTACCCTGGTCGGCGGCAAGCCATCCGGGAAACTGCCTCATCTTAGGCATATCGGCATGTACGCTTATACAGTTGATTTTTTAAACCGCTATTGTCTATGGGATGCTTCATTGCTTGAGTCGGTTGAATCGCTGGAACAGCTGAGAATCCTGTGGCACGGCGAAGCCATCCGGGTAAAAATTGTAGACAAAACGCCGGCCGCCGGTGTCGATACACAAGAAGACTTAATGCGCGTGGAGCAAGTATTGTGCTTGAAACACTAGCCTGCCTTGGTGCTTATTATAACGTAGGCCGGAATAAGCCTGTTTGAGTGATAGCGAAAACGGGCGTTTCCGGCACACACTGTGCGAATCTGCCGGAAACGCCCACCCTGCGCTTCGCCCTTCGAGAAGCTCAGGACAGGCTTGGGTGGCCTTATTCCGGCCTACAGGGCTGTTTCAATTTGACATAGCGTATTAATAACAGTACCTTGGGCA
>CAZAUB010000161.1:2370-6249 GCA_964488195.1 uncultured Methylobacter sp.
GAAATTGTAGACAAAACACCGGCCGCCGGGGTTGATACACCAGAAGATTTGATACGCGTGGAGCAAGTATTGCGCTTGAATCACTAACCTGTCCGGATACTGTTTCCATTTGACATAGCGTTTTAATAACAGTACTTTGGGCAACATTTTTTAACTTTCACTTAAACACCGGTTTTTCAAGAGCTGTCAATGGAACAATTTCATAGAATAAGTCGTTTACCTCCCTACGTTTTTAACATTGTTAATGACTTAAAAGCCAAGGCGCGCGCGGCAGGGGAAGACATTATCGATTTTGGCATGGGTAATCCCGATCAGGCCACGCCTGAGCATATCGTCAATAAATTGATTGATTCAGCCAGACGTCCCGATACGCATCGTTATTCAGTTTCCAAGGGCATACCCCGCTTAAGAAAAGCCATCTGCACCTGGTATAAAAACCGCTTTGATGTCGATTTAGACCCTGAAACTGAAGCCATTGTCACCATAGGCTCAAAAGAAGGCTTGGCGCATTTGGCGTTGGCGACTTTAGGGCCGGGCGATGTGGTGCTGGTGCCCAATCCCGCTTATCCGATACATCCTTATGGTGTGGTGATTGCCGGTGCCGATCTTAGGCATGTGCCGATGGTTCCGGGCGGCGATTTTTTTGAAGAACTGCAAAAAGCCATTGTCGATTCATGGCCCAAGCCGAAGATGCTGATTCTTAATTTTCCCGGCAATCCTACCAGTCAGTGTGTGGAACTGGATTTTTTTGAAAAAATTATCGCCGTCGCCAAAGAGCATAAAATCTGGGTGGTGCAGGATATTGCTTATGCGGACATCGTTTTTGACGGCTACAAAGCGCCGTCGATTCTTCAAGTTGAAGGCGCAAAAGACATAGCGGTCGAGTTTTTCTCGCTGTCGAAAAGCTACAACATGCCGGGCTGGCGTGTGGGTTTTATGTGCGGCAACAAAGAACTGGTTGCTGCGTTGGCGCGCATTAAATCTTATCTGGATTACGGCACGTTTACGCCGATTCAAATTGCCGCAATTGCAGCCCTTGAAGGCCCGCAGGAATGTGTTGCTGAAATTGCCGAAATGTACCGGAAAAGGCGCGACGTGCTGTGCGACGGCTTAGCGGCAGCAGGGTGGCCGGTCGAGAAGCCTAAAGCAACCATGTTTGTCTGGGCGCGTATTCCCGAAGCGTATCAACACATGGGGTCGCTTGAGTTTTCTAAAAAACTGCTGGCTGAGGCCAAAGTGGCAGTTTCGCCGGGCATTGGTTTCGGCCAGCATGGCGATGATCATGTCAGGTTCGGTCTGATTGAGAATGAACACCGAACCCGTCAGGCGGTTCGCGGCATACGCAATATGATGAAGAAAGACAAGGTTATATAATGATGTGTTTTCATTGTTCCGATACTTCACGTCAATGCTGTTAAGTTAAGAAAACCGCGTCGTTCCGGCATGGATTGCCGGAATCCAGAAGCCAGGGATGGCAAGCTCAAACACATCCATGTGCTCTGGATACCGGCAATCCCTGCCGGTATGACGGCTTAACTTAATGATATTGATACTTCGCGAGGGGAACGATAATAATTTTTTAACTGGAGTTTGATTTGAAACCGGTAAAAGTAGGCGTATTAGGATTAGGTACTGTCGGTGGCGGCACCGTCAATGTGTTGAAGCGGAATGCGGCGGAAATCGCCCGCAGGGCAGGGCGTGAAATCATCATCACCCGCGCCTCGGCTAAGGATTTAAACAAACTGCGTATTTGCGATACGCAAGGCATCGCTTTAACGACTGATCCTTTTGAAATCATCAATGATCCCGAAATTGAAATCATTCTGGAGCTTATAGGTGGGGCAGGGCCGGTTAAAGACATGGTGTTGAAAGCCATCGAAAACGGCAAGCATGTCGTGACCGCCAACAAGTCGCTGATTGCATTGCATGGCAACGAGATTTTCGCCAGAGCCAGCGAAAAAGGCGTGATCGTCGCGTTTGAAGCCGCTGTAGCGGGCGGTATTCCGATTATCAAAGCCATACGCGAAGGCTTAAGCGGCAACCAGATCGAGTGGCTGGCGGGCATCATCAACGGCACCGGCAATTTCATCCTGACCGAAATGCGCGATAAAGGCCGCGATTTTGCCGACGTATTGGCCGAGGCGCAAGCCTTGGGCTACGCAGAAGCCGATCCCACCTTCGATGTGGAAGGCATAGACGCCGGTCATAAATTAACCATACTGGCATCCATTGCTTTTGGTATCCCGTTGCAGTTCGATAAGGTTTATACCGAGGGCATTACCAAAATTACCCGCGTCGATGTTGAGTATGCTGAACAGCTGGGTTACCGCATTAAACATTTGGGTATAGCCCGCAAAACGCCGGAAGGCATCGAACTGAGAGTGCATCCGACGCTGATTCCTGAACGCCGCCTTATTGCCAACGTAGACGGTGTGATGAATGCCATTTTGGTTAAAGGCGATGCCGTCGGTTCCACGCTTTATTACGGAGCCGGAGCGGGAGCCGAACCTACTGCGTCTTCTGTAGTCGCCGATGTTATCGATGTGGTCAGAGCCTTGACCAGCGACCCTGAAAACCGCGTACCTCATTTGGCTTTTCAGGCCAATGCCTTAGCCGACATCCCTGTGTTGCCTGCGGAACAATTCAGAACCGCTTATTATTTGCGGCTTAATGCAGAAGATAAACCGGGGGTTTTGGCTGAAGTGACGCGGATTCTGGCCGATCATCAAATAAGCATTGAAGCCATCAGTCAGAAAGAACCGCTAAAAAATGAAACTTCGGTACCGATTATCATGCTGACCCAGATCACGCTTGAAAAAGAAATGAACGCGGCTATCGCTGAAATTGAAGCGTTAAAAACCGTCACCGGTAAAGTCAACCGCATCCGTCTGGAAACTTTGGGATAAATAAAAACATGTCTACACATAAACACTACACCGGCTTGATTGAGCGCTACAGGGATCGTCTGCCGGTCAGCGCAACCACCCGCATCATCAGCTTGAACGAAGGCAATACGCCGCTGATCCAACTGCAAAACATCCCTCGCTTGATCGGCAAGTCGGTTGATATTTACGTCAAGTTTGAAGGTTTGAATCCGACCGGTTCATTTAAGGATCGCGGCATGACCATGGCGGTCACCAAAGCTGTGGAAGACGGCAGTCAGGCTATCATCTGCGCCTCAACCGGCAATACTTCGGCTTCTGCGGCAGCTTACGCGGCGCGTGCAGGCATTAAAGCCTTCGTGTTGATACCCGACGGCAAGATTGCCCAGGGCAAGCTGGCGCAAACCCTGATGTACGGCGCTGAAATTATTCAGATCAACGGCAACTTCGATAAAGGCATGGCCTTAGTAAAAGAAGTCGCCGAACAAGCACCGGTCACCATCGTTAACTCGATTAATCCGTTCAGGATTGACGGACAAAAAACCGCCGCGTTTGAAATTGTCGACGATCTGGGCTGCGCGCCGGATTACCATTGCCTGCCGGTCGGCAATGCCGGAAATATCACCGCTTACTGGAAAGGCTATACCGAATATGCCACCAGTCGTGTGTGCAGTACTCGCCCGGTCATGTGCGGCTACCAAGCTGCCGGAGCAGCGCCGTTCGTCGCCGGTCATATGATTGATGATCCGGAAACCATCGCCACAGCGATACGCATCGGCCATCCGCAATCCTGGGACTTTGCCTGGGCCGCGCAAAAAGAGTCCGGCGGCTGGTTTGACAAATTCACCGACGAACAGATTTTAGCCGCGCAAAAAATGCTGTCCCAGTATGAAGGCATCTTTTGCGAACCGGCCTCGGCAACTTCTTTAGCCGGAGCCATGCAAGACATTATTTCCGGAAAAATTCCCGAAGGCAGTAAAATTGTTTGCACCTTAAC
>CAZAUB010000162.1:0-6247 GCA_964488195.1 uncultured Methylobacter sp.
ACACTATACTATTTTCCGGCCTATTTGTTACAGTTATTTATTAACAGCTCCTAAGAAGGTTTCAGCGCCCCCCGCCAGGTTGGCGTAAATCTCTGACGCTCGTGGGTGTGAGGAAGCAAGGCCGTCATTTTTGGCGCGGTCGCGTAGCGCCTCAACATTTTTAGGAAAGTCCTTTTTCAGTTGATCCAGACGCGGTGCTAACCATTGCAGGTAAGCCGCCATTATCCAGGTGAGGGTTCCAGTTTGCGCCGCTTGCTGTAGCCGGGTTATAACAGTCCAGTCAATATCTGCGCGGGTTAGTTCCAGAATCAACAGACGGCCAAGCAAGGATTGCCCACGCGGCAGGTCTTCCGCCGTTACCAGCATCAGCGACCGGTTATAAGGTGCGGCCTTGGCTTGCATGGTTGAATCGCGTCGTCCACGTCCTGCTTGGTTGCCGGTGTTCCTTATCAGGCGCTCGGCCATCGTGTGTAATTTGGCGGCCTCGGTTTGGCTTACGCTCGGCTTGAAGTCATCCATCACGAATATTGCATCCTTGGCTTGATGACTCTTAGCCTCGGCATCGTTGACGGAATCAGACCAATTACCCGGAAAGCTGCGAGCGGTGAAGTTGCCGAAAAAGCCCAAGGCAATAGCGGCAACGGCGCTTTTTCCCGATCCGGTCAAACCGTGCATCCAGATCGCAAAATCCGTGGGGCGGCACTCTCCAAGCGGCGCACGGGCAACAGCCGCCAATAAGGTCACGCCGATATGAGGCTTATTTGGGCAGACTTCCAATAACGCCAATGTATCAGCTACAGCTATTTTCAACTGTTCGCCGATCAGTGGTGCGGGCAGTTGGTAGCGGCTCATGTGTCCAGCGCCCAAATCAACCTCAACGCCATCAACTATACCACTGCCAGTAATCGCACCCGATCCGGTTAAATAATGCCAGCAATCATCTATCTTTTTCCAGCCGGTAAACTTGAACACAGTACGGCGCGGAATATCGCCGTCCAGCTTTGAAAACCGGTCAATGGCGGCGCGTAAGTTGTCCTTTTTGGCGGCTCCAGGGTAGATAAAGGGTAACGTCCCCCAATGCTCATTGGCCCAGTTGCCCTGGGAAGAATAGAAGCTCTTGGCCGGAACATCGACCAACTGCAACAGCGCACCATTAGCCAGCCTTCCTTCAATGCGTAGAAAGGTGGCATCGGTCAAGCCGTCGTCTTGAGTGACTTCTTCTTTAATTGAGCAGACAAAATCACACAATGGAAATTCAATAACCCCGCTACCATCCGGCCCGGCCTTAACGGTTTTAACCTGATGAAACGCGCCATTTTTTATGATGTATTCGCCGAACTTCTGCGTTTTGCTGGAACCATTGCCACCACTGCCGCCAGTGCTACCCGTCTTTTTACCGGTCGGTTTCTTGGAGTTTTTGACGATCTCCAACAACGGTTTATTAGTGCTGTCCGCGCTCATTTTCAATGCTCCTTGTGTAAATCGCCCAATCGTTGTAATCCCCCGCCATTGGTGGGATATAAACCTTCGCGCCTACTTCTGCCGCCGCTTCGTTGGCACGGGTAACGCCGGGATTTCCTAAAGTATTTTCGTCGTTATCCGCACAAAAAATTATCCCGGTATCGGGTAGATGTGTTCTGATAATTTTGCCAACGGCCATCAAGTTTCCGGCTGAAAATGCAATATAAACACGACAGTCAGTATCTTCATGCAGGCTTGCAGCTGTTGCGTAGCCCTCGGCAACAAAAACAGGATTGCTTTTAGCTCCGATCCAGCCAAAAAGCCCAGCAATACCAGCACCAGGGAGAAAGTCTTTGTCCCTGTCCAGCTCGGGGTGAGTCTCTTTAAATATCGCCTGTAAACTGCGTAAGGAGCCATCGGCATCGAACATAGGCACCAGCAACACATCATCAATGATTAGCTTGTGAAATTTGCCCTGGTCATCTTGAATACTTCGCTCCCAGCGGCCTATCCGCAAGCCGTGCGGTTTGATCTGCTTACGCAACAAATACGGATGATCCGCCGGCGCGGGTTTTGCTGCCTCCCATATTGCCTGCGCCTTACGTGCCGCTTTGTCTTGGCGCTTCTGCTGTTCAGCTTGGCGGCACTGCTGTTCGCGTTGAATGCATTCACGCTGGGCTTGCGGCAGTGGTTCGCCCGATCCGCCGCGACTGTCATTAACAAAAAAACTCTCCCTCTGACCGCTCTTATGGTTCCAAACAATACCACCCTGACGATCTTGAAAAATCTTAATCCGGGCATCGTTTTTACCCTTATGGTCGTCGGCCAAATCGGCCACATGAAACAGACCATCAGCCGGAACGCATTTATAAATAACGCCAATGGCTTCGCAAGCAGTGCAGCAAGCATCCTCAATAGGTTGTAAGCTCATTGTTGACCGCCTTCAACGTCTGATAACAATAAAGACTTTTTGTCGAAGATTGCAGCAACGCCCTCAATTGAATTTTTTAGGTTTTGATAAACCTCCTTATACGGCAAGCCGGACTTCATACCCACGGTCAAGGTCTCCGCGGCTGTAAGCTCGATAGTGCTTAAGTGTGATAGCTGTATGGCTGTGAGTAATTCCCGAACCTGAGTAGCCTTAGGCTCGATAATAACCAGGGCGTTGTGTGAAATATTGGTAATATTGACAAAGTAGCGTGCGGCATTGGCGCTGCCCTGATCTTTAGCATAAACAATAAACCTTTGAACCTCATCAGCGAGAATTGACCGGCTATCTTTTCCTGATAACCTAGCCACCTGACAAGATAATTTTTCACGCTCCCTGGATTGTTTTTCAAGTTTCAGTTCCAACTTTAAGAATTCATCGACTAAACGCTTTTGTCCCTCCCGTGATTTTTTGCCGCCTATAAACGGCATTGCTTTTAAGAACCCAGCCTTGTTTAATTCATAGCATCGGTATTCCTTCCCGCGTTTGCGATAATTTGACGGCTTGGATTCAAGCCGTGAGATTGTGTGATCTGCCAGCAAATCGTCTAAGGTTTGCAGTACGTTTTTATGATCCCGGCCAAACTCTTTGGCTAAATCACGGCTGTCGACACAAATTTGATTGTTGACACCATGGATGACCAGGGCGGTTCTGTTTGGTGAAATTGCTGATTTGGTCATTACGCACCCCCAGTGGCTTCAGCCTGGCCAAGTTTTTCAATCAGGGCGCGTATATCCTCAACTTTCCAAGCGGTTGTTCTTTCGCCCAGCTTTACGGGTTTTGGATATTTACCGGATTTAACGCCATTAAGAAACGAAGTCCGACCAATCGGGATAAGTGGGGGCGTGTTGATTTTGGGGTTACCTACGATTTGCCAGATTCTTAAGAATCCGGTTTCGGGTAGTTGGTGGGATGTTGTAGCCATGCTTTGCACCTATTGGGTGGTTGTTGAACATTGCTAAAGCATAACAAGCTGTTTTTCATCAAAACCGACCAGAAAACAGCCCAATTCTTGGTCGGTTATTTTTGCGTGGAATGTGCTAGGGCGCGGACTAAAGACTGCGGGCTGCTTTTAGATAGGTTTTTTCGGGGAATTTAGGAGTGAATACTGTTGCGCTTCTGGGTATGAGCAACCCAAAATCTTTTGAATACGCATTATTTTTTTCGGGTACGGTAAATTTTTATTGCACAGAACCGCGTTGAGGCGCTCCTCTTTCGGTTTGGGTTTGGGTTTGGGTTTGGGTTTGGGTTTGGGTTTGGGTTTGGGTTTGGGTTCGCAAATCTTGAATTTTTCAGATGGGCGGCACCTCTGGAACATGGCGCTAAAGGTGTTGAGCGTGTTTTGTGCTGCCGGTAGAACGCTCTTGTAATATCGTCTGGCCGCATCATATCCAAGACCGTACAAGCGTCCTATTTCATTAATGGCTTCCTTTTTTGTAATTTCGCCATTTAAAGCAGCCATCACGCATTTAAAACCGGGTTGATCTATGGTCATTCGGCGCTGGCTTTCTGTTGGCCGTTTATGCAAGTTGAATTTCTTGTGTAGATCAACTCCAAAAAACATATTCCTCAAGGCAAAGGCTGCCGCAATCATATCCGGGGTTACGTCCTGATCTGGAAGACCCTCATCTTTGCGCCACTTGCTGGCGGCCAATAACCAGTTAGGATCATCGGACGGACGGTTATAAAGTACGGTGTTCACGAACCGCGAAAGCGCCGCCAAGTCGTAGCGGTCTGGGCCATCACTCATTAACATTCCTTCAAATATCATGCTTCAAAGATAGAAACCACGCCAGCTGGTTGAAGATTCCGGTTTTCGCTCCGTCGAGCTAGGCGCAGTTAAACTCGTCTTAGCAGTACGCCAATAATTAAAGCAGTTTGAAAGAAGCCCGCGCCGATGATCCAGCGGGTTAAGTCGGCTTTGCTTTCGGCAATCATGCGCCCGGTGTCGGCTCTTAATAGCTCGATTTTATGCTCTAGTGCCGTTTCCAGCTCTTTCATATCGCGCTTGGTGGCTACATCATCAAAATGATAATCATGCCGCGCCTGTTCTAGCGTGTTATCTTGGCGGTGCGCTGTAGTTCGGTTATAACTTGCGCCTGTTCATCAGTGAAGCCGACAGACTTAAGCCGGTTAGCAAATTGCAGAGTATCAAAAGGGATTGCATTCATGGTTTGGCCTTTTTGTATCTTAATTGATTGTTATTGTACTGCAAATTTACCCGATTTTCTTAAACGGTATCACTTGCGCCCCATTCTTCAAGCCGTCCAGGTAATCACTCCAGGTTTGCATCATCTTGTGTCGTTCTGGTAGGTGCGCTGTTCTGTTGTAAGCTCTGCCGTTAGGGTCTTTAACGGCGTGGGCTAGTTGATGCTCGATAAAGTCAGGTCTTACCCCAAGCACTTCATCAAGAATAGTACGCGCCATTGCTCTAAATCCGTGTGCTGTCATCGCGTCCTTACCGTAACCCAGTCGTTTTAATGCGGCGTTAAGGGTGTTATCGCTCATGCACCTGTCGCCGCGCGGTGTGCGCTCAGACGGGAATACAAAACGCCCATGACCTGAAAACGGGCGCAATTCTTCCAATATTGCCACGGCTTGGGACGATAGCGGAACGATGTGTTGTACAGAAGTCTTTGATACGTAGTAACGCCATTCTTTAGCGTCAAGGTCTATGTGCTGCCACTCTGCTGCCCTTAATTCGCCAGGGCGAACAAATACCAGCGGTGCAAGTTTCAATGCACAAACGGCTGGTAATGAGCCTTGATAGCTGTCGATTGCTCTTAATAATTCCGCTACTTCTTTGGGCTCGGTAATGGCTGCAAAGTGTTCACCTTTAGCCGGCGGCAATGAACCGCGCAAATCTGGCGTTATGTCTCGCTCGGCTCTTCCCGTTGCCACCGCATAACGGAAAACCTGCCCGCATATCTGAAGGGTTCGGTGTGCTGTCTCGATAGTTCCCCGATCTTCAACACGCCTTAAGCACGCCAGAATATCTTTAGGCAAAATGTCAGTTATGGGCTTACTGCCCAGCCAGGGGAATATATTTCTTTCAAGCATCCGTTTGGAACGGTTATTTTTTTCTGCCCACGTCTCAACATTCTTCGATCCCCATTCTCTGGCAATGACTTCAAAACTGTTTGCCGCGCTTTCTGCCTTTGATGATTTAACCGCTTTTCTGTTTTCTCCGGGGTCGATACCATCAGCAAGTAGTTTTCTGGCCTCGTCTCGTTTTTCTCTGGCCTGTTTTAAACCGGTATCGGGATAAACGCCAAGAGCTAAAACTTTTTCTTTACCCCCCAAACGATACTTGAGCCTAAAGTATTTTGAGCCGTTAGGATTAACCAGCAAATACATACCCTTTTCATCTGGTAGCTTGTAAGCCTTATCTGGACTGGGTTTAGCGTTCTTGATGGTGGTATCTGATAGCGGCATGGGGGTATCAACTCCGGCGAATTTGAATATACCCCCGTTTATACCCCCACAAATAGCTGAGTGTCAATACATCCTATTACATATCGTTGGACAATAAAAAACCCGCTAAGCCTTATGACTTGCAGGTTTATGTATTTCGTTGAACCTTCTTGAATCCACTAATGGAGGCTGCGGGCGGAATCGAACCGCCGTAGATGGCTTTGCAGGCCACTGCATAACCATTTTGCTACGCAGCCCTAAAAGTGAAATAAAAAAGCCGCGATAATTCGCGGCTTTATTTAAATTAATTGGAGCGGGAAACGAGATTCGAACTCGCGACCCCAACCTTGGCAAGGTTGTGCTCTACCACTGAGCTATTCCCGC
>CAZAUB010000163.1:0-6208 GCA_964488195.1 uncultured Methylobacter sp.
CAAAGCTGTTATAACCCTGCCGAATCAACGTTGTTAATAAAGGATGCTCCGGCTGCCGGGTTTGCATGATGACTCTGCCGGGCTTTTCAGCCCGTCCTGCGCGGCCTGAAACCTGCACGATCATTTGCGCCAGTTTTTCGGGGGCCCGAAAATCAATGCTGAACAGGCCGCTATCTACATCCAGTATTACCACCAGCGTCACACTGGGGAAATGATGACCTTTTGCCAACATTTGCGTACCCAGAATAATATCCACTGCGCCCTGATTGATTTGCTGTAAATAACCTTCCAATGAGCCTTTGCGCTGAGTGGAATCCCGATCCAGGCGAACAATCACCTTGTCGGCAAATAATTCCGCCAGCACTTTTTCCACCCGCTCGGTACCCAACCCCAGCGGCGTCAATTCCTCGGTTTTGCAGGCGGGACACTGCTTAATCAAACGCTGTTCCTGTCCGCAATGATGACAACGCAATACCCCTTCATCATAATGAATCACCAGATTGGCATCGCAGCGCTGGCAGCGCGCAACCCAACCGCAGCTATGACATATCAGGGTGGGCGCAAAGCCTCGCCGGTTTAAGAACAATAATATTTGTTCATTTTTTGCCAGGGTTTTGTGCATCTCCGCGACCAGCGCTTCGGACAGCCCCTCCTGCATCCTTTTGTTTCTGATGTCCAACAGCTGCAAAACCGGCGCAGTTGCATTACCCGCCCTTTCCGGCAAATGCAGCAAGCTATAACGTTTGTTATCGACGTTATGCAGGCTTTCAAGCGCGGGCGTCGCAGAACCCATCAATACCGGAATATTTAACAGCTTGCCGCGCACCACGGCGACATCACGGGCCGAAAAACGAAAGCCTTCCTGCTGCTTGAACGAAGCATCATGCTCTTCATCGAGAATAATCAGGCCGGGATTTTTTAACGGCGTAAACAGGGCAGATCGGGTACCCAATAAAATGGAGCATTCGCCCCGCTGCATTTTAATCCAGGCACCGGCCCGCTGCCGGTCGGTTAATTTGGAATGTGAAATGGCAATGCTTACGGTAAACCGTTGCCTGAACCGATCTTCAAGCTGGGGTGTCAGCGTAATTTCCGGCAACAACACCAAAACCTGCTGCCCCCGCTCCAGCACAGAGCGAATAATCTGCATGTAGACTTCGGTTTTGCCGCTGCCGGTCACGCCCTCCAGTAAAAAAACGCCAAACTGGCCCAGACTGTCGCATACCGCAGTTACCGCCGCTTGCTGAGGCGAGTTGCAGTGCAGGGCATTGTTCCTGATTATCGGTTCGGCGTTTTTTGTCCCAACCCCAGGTACTGCAAGCTGTAGCAACTGCTTGTCTTGCAGCTGCTTTACCGAAGTGCGCCAGTTTTGATTCCACGCGGAAAGTTCCGCTTCGGACAAGCTATTTGGATGTGCCTGAAATTTTTCCAGTACGTTTTTTTGTTTGGGTGAGCGTTTGAGCTGCTCAATATCAGTAGCCTTGCCCAACTCAGTCAACGCATAGCGTTTTTCTGTTTGAATAACGGCTGATTCGCCCCGGCGCAACGTTACAGGAAATGCAGCACTGAAAACTTCGCCCAACGGATGATGGTAATACCGACTGGCCCAATGCAGCAGCGCCAAGTCTTTTGTTGACAATAACGGTTTTTCATCCAGTATCCGTTCGACGCGCTTTAATTTACCGATGTCTATTTCGCTATGCTGAACGCAGTCGACCAGAAAGGCGATTTTTTTAGCTTTCCCAAAGGGCACTTCCAGGCGAATGCCCGGTTTGATATGAGCTAACTCGATATTATCCGGAGCCAGATAATCAAATAGTCGATAAACAGGAACTGCAATGGCAACCCTGAAAATCAGTTCATTCCTGTTTTGCAACTTAGCCATAATGTTTGAATTATTTTTGATGTTTTAAGGCTAAGTGATTATACCTATTAAACTATTCGAGTTACCCACAAAATCTGTGGATAACTTTGTGGAAAAATAGTTTTTAACAGCGCTTACTAGCAGTTTTTACTAGGGTTTTGTTAATTTGAACAATTTTTGTACGTTAATTAATTTACTTTTATTTTCAAATACTTATTATTTTTACGCAGTAAATATTGGCTATTTTCCCGACTACATCTTGATTTTACTTAATAACAATCTAATTTGTGGATTACTTCATAAATTTTAGCTATACAAGCATCAAAAAACGGTGGTTTATTTATCGAGGTTTGATGAATTTAATCGTCATCCGGTCGCTTTCACCGATAGCCAGATATTTCTTTCTATCTTTATCCTTAAGTTTTAAAGCAGGGGGCAAAGTCCAGACGCCTTCGGGATAATCCTTGGTATCTTTGCTGTTGGCATTGATTTCAGATTTTCCAAGAAACTCAAAGCCCGCGTTTCTTGCCAGCGCAATCACATAGTCCTCGGTGACGTAGCCGGATGCAGCTTTGGTATCCTGCGGTTTTAACGTTGAATTTCGATGCTCCACGACGCCTAAAATACCGCCTGGCTTTAATGCCTTGTACATCGCATTAAACACCGCTGCGGCCTGGTCGTTTTTCATCCAATTATGCACATTACGAAACGTTAAAACCCGGTCAGCTGAAGCCTCCGGGGCTATCTGCAAAAAATTTGGCGGCTGCAATACGGTTAACTCAACTTTGCCGTAAACTTTCGGCTGACTTTTTAGTTTTTTAACAAATTCACTCAGGTTCTTTTTAAAATAAGGCTGATCGGCTTCGGCTGAAAAATGCGCGGCATACAGCTTGCCGTGATCTTTTAGATAAGGGGCAAGAATTTCCGTGTACCAACCTTCGCCCGGCCAGATTTCGACGACTGTCATGTTGTCCTTGACGTCAAAAAACTCCAAGGTTTGCTGCGGATGTCGGTATTTATCGCGCTGCTTATGCTCCACAGAGCGTTGTTTCCCTGCGATTGCCTGATGCAAAGAACTTGGCTTTGCTCCAGCTTGCGACGATAAAAAACTGCCTGCGAGCAAAAGCGTCAATAAAATATTTTTCATGTTCTATTCCAATACGTCATTTTTTACAAGAGAGACCTTTCACATCAATGCCCTATCGATCCGCCTGTTTATAATTCCAGATTTGCAGCAGGCTTAAGGTTGCCAGCATTAAAAAGGCCAGCAATGTCCAGGCAGGCATACTGAAACCCAACATAGTCCAGTCCACCTTGGCGCAATCTCCGGTGCCGCTGAGCATTAACTTAACCGTTTCAAACAAAGGGAAGTTTTGCAGCACATATTCCAAACCAGGGCCGCATTCCGGCACCTTATCTGGCGGCAAGTGCTGTATCCAGATATGCCGGATTGAAATCGCCGCGCCGCACAAAGCCGTTGCCGCGCCTGCAATGGCATAAGTCGTCACGCCGGTCTGTGCTGGGTTATGGATGGCGGCGCTTAAAAAAACCAGGCCGGTCAGCAAAATGGCAATGCGCTGGGAAATGCACAGCGGGCAAGGATCCAGGCCGCCGACAAATTGGAAATAAGCGCCCATAGACAGTAAAAAAACACAACCGGCGAAGCCCAGCAAGAACCAGATTCTCGAATTAAATTTTAACAATTTCAACATAATCAACTGCCTTTTTTAAGTTTATTTATCGTTCCCAACGTCGGCGCCACTGCCATTAAGTTAAGCCGAAAATAGTTATGATTGTATGTTGTGGGAGTGGCTTTAGCCACGACTGTCGTGGCTAAAGCCACTCCCACAATCTGAAAAAACCACCTTGCCGTTTATTTACAAGCCCTGTACATCCCATCCAGCACCAGTGAATTCGGGCTGACCATGCCGATAATCTTGTTATTTTCAATGACCGGCGCCCTGACCAGATTATAGTTGGCAAATAAGCGCGAGCAATAGCGGATGTCCATATCGGGATGCACCGAGATCACCGGCTTGCTCATGACTTCATAGACATTGACCCGATCCGGCGCACGGTCTTTGGCCAGCACATGGCGAGCTATGTCGCCGGAATTAATCAGGCCGTATTCGTCATCGTCATGACGCTTATTGACGACCAGCACCGAGGTTTTAAGTGCTTTCATTTTTTTCAGGGCATCTTCTATGGTAGCAATGCCGTCTATGGTGCCGTAATCAGCTTTCATCACATCTCTGACACGGATTACTATGCGTGGCGCAATCATATTTTATCCTCAAGTTCATGGGTTAATTGTTCAACCTGATGCATGACGCCAACGGCGTCTTCGACATCAATCTGAATGGCGATTCCGGTACCGGGTTTGCTGTCGAATTGCGCGACCTTGGCGATGGCTTCCAGAATGTGCCGACTGAGATGTTCTTCGACCAGCAACAGCAGGACATCGCGCTGAGTTTCCAGGGTCAGGCCGAAAAAAGTTTTCGATTGCTTCATGCCTTCGCCGCGAGCATTATTGACAACGGTTGCACCTTTAGCGCCGTTTTCACGCGCGGTTTCAAGCACCAGATCAGTCTTGTCATCTTCGACAAATACGATAATTAATTTGAAATGCATGATTGTCCTCAGGGTTTGGATGAAAGACTGCTTTTGTTACGCCATTGTGCGATTTGCGCGTAACCCAAGACAGCCATGATGGGAAATAAACTGGCAAAGGCGATCAAGCCAAAGCCATCCAATAACGGGTTGCGACCGGGAATGGTAGAGGCCAGCCCCAGGCCCAATGCGGTAACCAGCGGCACAGTGACCGTTGAAGTCGTCACCCCGCCCGAATCATAAGCCAATCCAATGATCAGTTTAGGGGCAAACAAAGTTTGTATCAGCACGATGATATAGCCTACGACAATATAATAATAAAGCTCCGTGCCGGTCACAATGCGATAAGCACCCAGCGCAATGCCGAAAGCGACACCAATCGAAACCGCGATGCGCAATCCCAGCGCCTGAATAGCGCCGCCGGAAATCTGCTGGGCTTTCCAGGCAACCGCCAGTAAAGACGGTTCGGCCAGCGTGGTCGCAAAACCGATGCTGGCGGCAAACACATACACCCAGAAATAGGCTTGCCAACTCACGTTCTGTTCGGCGGGATTAATGCCTAGAAACTCCGGCGTAGTCAGCTGGGCTGCCATCAACTTCCCCAACGGGAACAGCGCCATTTCCAGGCCTTTCAGAAAAAACGCAATGCCGAGCAAAACATAGATAAACCCGATCAGCATTTTTTTAGGATGCGCCAGGGGTTTACGAATAACCAGCAACTGAAAGCCGATAATAATAGCGGCAATAGGCAAAATATCCCGGCAGGTAGTCAGCAGAACCAGCGCAAACTGGCTCATCCAATCTATCATCTCAACACCCCGTAGGCCATGACGAAGACCATCGGCGTTAATGAGGCAAAGGCGATCAGCCCGAAACCGTCAACCATCGGATTGCGCCCTTTAATAGCTGTAGCTAGGCCAACGCCCAACGCAGTAACCAGCGGAACGGTAATGGTCGAGGTGGTAACGCCGCCGGAATCGTAGGCAATGCCGATGATTTCAGGCGGGGCAAAAGGCGTCATCACAATCACCCCGCAATAACCGCCGATAATCAGGTAATACAAAGGCCAGCCCCGGATAATTCTCAATACGCCGACCAAAATAGCAAACCCGACCGACAGCGCAACGGTAATGCGTAACCCCAACGCATAACCGTCTTTAGCGTCACCGGTTTGTTCGATCATGCCGGCTTTAGCCGCAATGCTTGCCGCTTCCTGGGCAATGGCGATCAGCGCCGGTTCCGCCACTGTCGTGCCAAAGCCCAAACAAAAGGCAAACGTCAGCAGCCAGAACAAACTGCCTTTGCGGGCAAACGCATAAGCCATCGCCTCGCCAATCGGGAACAGGCTTTGCTCAAGCCCCTGAACAAACAGGGTAAGACCAAGAACAACAAACAGCATGCCGGCGATTAAACTGCCGACATCGGGAATAGGTTGCCGGATAATCAAAACCTGGAATATCAAAACAACCGCGAGAATAGGCGCCAAGTCCAGAAAACTGCCGAACAGTTGTTTGATAAAAGGATTGTTAAACATTAAAAAGCTTTGTCCGACTTGAATTCGCCAATCTCAACATTGCTCAACCTCTTTTTTAAACAACTTTATTTCCCTTGCAGGCCCCATTACCACTAAAACATCCCCCGCATCCAGGCAATGCTCTTTCTCTCCGATCGCAAAATGTAACTGTTCGCCCAATTCCCTATCGACAACGCCGATCAGAATCAGATTATGCTTTT